>CAYJNF010000406.1:0-4007 GCA_964370915.1 uncultured Chitinophagales bacterium | reverse complement strand
AGTCTCGAGAATCCCACTTCCCAGATCTTGCCGGACCATGGCTGTGTTCCGCCGCCATTGTTGCCAAGTGTGAGGGGATAACTTTTCTCCCAACCCGTGATACGAGAGGCATGTAACAACGGAAAGACCAACAGCGTGTAGAATACAAGAATTGCAGCAAAGAGGATGGCCAATCGCGTAACAACGTGACGATGCGCGAAGCCCATTACCAGATCAGTGAGTTGTCTTCGAGTGAACAAGAACAACGCAAAGCCGAGGAGCGAACCTGCCATGTTTGATGCAATATCGAAGATGGAGGAGAAGCGGAAGGGAAGAAACATCTGCAACCCTTCGATAACTGCGGAGAATAATCCGCCTCCGACAGTAGTGAGGATCGCAGCTTTGATCGGAGATCGTTTCTTGAGGAGAAAAGCCCCCAGCGTCAGCCCCAGCGGAACGAAGAGCAGGATGTTCACGATGACATCATCCCTCACACCCTCAGTCGCCGACAGCCTCTGGCGCATGAATACCGAGAGTCGCGACTCATACCCGAGCGTAGTGAAATCGAAGGGATAGAGGGTCAACCCCACAATGAGAAGGCTGACAACAAGCGCCCATCGTTCCGGTAATCTGTCAAGTGAGGGCGGGTTGTCGGCCGTCGAATCCAGCTTCGTATTCATCCTCGTTACATTGTTTTCAGTTCAGCGTTCACGCCCATCTTGTTCAGTTCGTTCTGAATCTCGTTCTTGTAGATGGGATTCATCGCGATCACGACATCGGGCTGATACTGCCGCAGGAAATCAGGCGTGACAATTTCTTGCCCGGTTCCTGCCATGAACGTCCCCCGCTTGAACGGGTTGATATCAACTGCATACGGCATGATGTCGGTGGTGATATTCAGCTTCGTCAGGAATGCGACGCCCTTCGATCCTGCACCCCAGATGACCGCCTTCTGACCCTTATCGACAATACTCTTGAGCATGCCGCTCCACGCACTCATCCGTTCGGGATACTTTGTGATGAAGTGCTGGACAAGACTTCGCAATTGGTCCATGTCGTTTTCTTCGAGATGGAGTTTCCCCGGTGTGCCATTGGACGGTTTCGCTTCGATGGTCAAGTACTGATCGTCGTATTCAGTCGCGAGATCGAGCACGTTGAATCCGCTCTTCCTGAAAAGACGGGCGAGCGAGCCTTTGCTGAAATAGGAGCAATGCTCGTAGTACACATCCCAGAAAGCAAGATCACGAAGTACATACGTGACGTTTGGAATCTGGAAGAAGATTGTCGCATCCATCTTTTCCCCAATTGAACGGCGCACCATGCTGATAAAGTCGAGCGTGGGGTGAATGTGTTCGAGAGTCATCTTGCAGGCGATGAAGTCGCCTTTGAGATGAGAATATTTTTCGGAGTAATGATCAGCAATGAATTGCACGCGATCCTTCGCCGAGCTTTCAATGCGGTCTGGCACATAAGCGGGGTCGACGCCGATGCCGCGGTTGTTGCCCATCTCGCACAACATCAACAAGAAATCTCCCTTGTCGCAGCCGATTTCAATAATGTCTTTGCCATGAAGATCATACTTCTCAATGAGGCGCTTGGCGAGAGCCGTGTGGAATTTGTTGAAGGTCGACGAGAATCCTTGCGTTGCTTCGTATAGTGCCGAATACTCATGCAGCGACGCATCGAACGCCGTGTTGCTGATGAACCCGCACGTGTCGCAAAACCCAAGCTCAATTCGTCCCTTTGGATACGCGAGCGCTTCTTCCCGTGTTGGCATCAGGAGTACACTGTGGACCGGAACACCTTTCGCCTCGTAGAAGATGAGCATTCCCTTGCTGCCACAGTTGGGGCAGGTGATGCTGTCATTCGTATAGGGGAGTGTTGCCGATTGTGCTGCGACGGTTGTTCCGCTCATGCGTGTTCTTCTTTCGGTTGTTGTGTTTTCAGTTCGTTATGAACCGGGGCATTTTTTTGTGGGATCAATATAACCAAATTCTCCATCCGACAACAATAGTCCCGCCCGTTGCGGGGCGGGACATTCGATGGACCGCTAGAATACGATTGCTTGCCTATCTGACCAACATCATTTTTTTCGTGAACGACATCTCCGACGTTGTCATCTTGTAGAAATAGATTCCGCTGCCGAGGCCGTTCGCATTGAACTCCACGGTGTGGTAACCCATGGATTGTCGGGCATCGACAAGGGTCAAGAGCAACTGGCCAAGTGTGTTGAACACTTCGATCTTGAGATTCGCATCCTTCGGAAGTGCGTATTCAATCTTTGTCGTCGGGTTGAACGGATTCGGATAGTTCTGACCCAGCGCAAACTCCGTCGGTAACGCATTTCCATTGACCCCCGTCAGCGTACTGACCTGTATTCCCTCGCTGTAGTTGATTGATCCATCGAGGTCTATTTGCTTGAGTCGATAGAACCACATGCCATTTGCCGTTACAACATCTGTGAATGTGTACTGATGCGGGTCGAGCGAAGTGCCATGACCTGCAATGAAGCTGTTTGGTATGGTCTGATAATTGTCGGCATTACCGAATGATTTCTGAACCTCGAAGCCGAAGTTGTTTGTTTCAGACAGCGTCATCCAATCCAGCCGAATCTGATTGATGCCCTGAACCCGGCCGGTGAAACCTGCCAATTGAACAGGGACGTCGCCGAGGTTCCTGAAGTAGTCGATCAAACCGGTGAATGCGGGTGGTGATCCGCCGGCGTTTCCCGCAAACGGCCCGATTGCCGACGCAACGAGATCATGCGTGAATGTCCCAGCGGTCGTCCACGCTGTACCGTCGGTGGAATACTTCAATGTCCACGAGTTGCCATTTCGCGAGACCTGCAAATACAACGGAGACATGTTTGTTCCGCCGATCTGGCTGTTGATGCGCGTGCTCGCAGTGCCATTCGTGATACTGATAGCATCCACCATGGTGTTGATGCCATTGGTGTAGAAGTCGAACCGGAGTAGATTAGTCGCATCTTGCTCAACCAGAAGGCCATTCAGCTGATACTCTGAGTTCAGCAGAGCATCGAATTTTGCCTCGACATCGAACGTCTGAATATCGGTAATGTACTGTAACGCCCGCGGAGCAAGATTTTGATTTGAGTAGATGTCGTGCGAAGTTCCTGCGGGAACGGAAAGCGTGAGTTGCGTGCCGCTCATGCCTTGTGTCGCGTCGCCCACGTAATCAATGAACTCCCAGATGCCCGCATTCAGCGAAGGGGAGTTGAACTCGTCGGATGTAATTGTTGCCGACGACGCAGGAGGCGGTGGAATTGCATTCTGGTATTTCACGAGGAAGCTCGGCCCCGGCCACATGATTTCAATTCCATGGGTGCCCGTCGTGTTTGCGTAGACAGAAAATTTGTTCACACCAGTTTTGAGCGCAGACACCGGAAGGTCGACCTCGTTCATCGCGTATTGATGATTCGCCCCGATGTAGTCGGGGATCGTGTAGTCGTTAGCCTTGTACCAATGGATATCACCGTCGCCATCAACGCCATTCCATGTCCGCAGTACCATACGTGCTGCAAGTGCGATAGCCGTACTATCTTGAGTCGGGATCTTGAAGTTGCAGAATTTTGTCAGGCTCGCCCGCGCCCAAAAGTTTTCCGGGACATTGAATGGCTTGTAGAGACGTACCGATCCGGAAGCTCTCTGGAATGTCAAATTGTCGACGATGGGCATGACGTACCAGACGCCGTCGTTATCTTGAACGCGTGCCATCACTTTCACGCTGCCGGCAGTTTGGTCGGGAAGCCATTCGGTGTTCCATGTGACTGTGTACGGTGATGTCGTCGCTGTGCCGAGGTGATTGCCGAGATCAAGCGCGGTGCTTCCTTTGCGGTAGCTTCGATGCCATTCCTTGTACACGCCATCGCCATCGAAGTCCGGTCCATCATAGTAGCCGAGAAATTCCACTTTGGCAACTCCTGCTGCGCCGGACGCGGTCGCGGTGATCGCCGGATTATCGCCGAATGTCGAGCTGCTCGTTGGCGCAGTGATGGATCCCGTCGGGTG
>CAYJNF010000405.1:0-4009 GCA_964370915.1 uncultured Chitinophagales bacterium | reverse complement strand
CCCCTACACAATCGACCGACGAAGTTTGAGTTTCAGATCGTGTATCTTCCGGATTGCCGCTTTGAACTCCGGATAGTTCTTGCTTTGCTGCGCGGATTCCTTCTTCGCTTTGAGTTGCCGGATCTCGGCTTTCACGGCACGCTTGTCGATTCCCTTCACCTCATGATGCACATGACCTTCAATGCCGAGCGCGAGGCAGAGAGCAGGCAGCAGTTTTTCTTTGTGCATTGTGCTCGACCCCTTCACAGCGTCGTGCTCAATTCCGTGAGCGATCTCCCGAAGCTGAACCACAGTCATTTTACTTAACTGCTCGTACGTGTATGCCATAGCGACATTCCTCCGAGTTGGTTAGACAGGAAATTCTGGTGCGGTACATTGTGAAGCATGCTGTTAGGAAAATACGAGATACGTCGACCATTTTCAATTTGGCTGGTCAGATTATCTTCTTCTCATGCTCGCCAACTCCCTCAACTTTGCGTACCTCAGAATGCTCGAATCGTCAATCACTTTCGCAATCGCTGTCGGTGAATCGACGAACCAATAGGTGTAGTCGAGATCCGATTTGAAGACTTCGATTCTATACGCGAACACAGCCTGCAGAACGTCATTCAGGTTCACACCCACATATTCTCTCGTCCGCAGGATTCGTCCGTACACGGTTTCGGGCGTTCTCGCTCCGACTGTTGAATCGAGGCGTGCAATCTCCCACGATTGTTCGAGCGGGAGCGAGAATGCCGCGATGCGATCCCATTGCGGGGCAAGGGTAAGGGTTTCGCGTTCAGCAATCAGGTTCTTCAGAAAACCGAACTGATAGACATCTCCCGATGCATCAAACTGAAAGTAGAGCGTGTCGCGCCGCGTGAAATGCCCAGTCGTGTCGAACGTGCTGTCGATAATCGTCGTCACGTGAAAACGTCCCAACGCCGTCACGCCCGTGTCGGCAACAGTCCAGGAGTTCCTGAAATACGACGAAGGAATTCGTCCGACGTAATCGACTTGCCAGTTATCGAAGCTGAAGTAATCGCCGGGAAGAAAGCGGAAGGTGGGTTTCCCCTCATCGCCCGAGCCGCCAATGGGAAGTTCTTCTCTGCACGAAAGGGACAATGCGGCAACAACAAAAAGGAGAACCCCCGAAGCCTTCAGGGTTCTCCTCATACTGTATGAAGCAACGATGTTCAAGATGCAACTCCGGACGATGATGAATCGAGCACTCAACTGACGTAATGTAAGAAACTTGCCGTTGAGTTTGGAAGAGCCGGAGATCTGAATATTACAGCTTCAGTTTTGCAATCTGCGACTTCACTTCTTCTGCCGACTTGTTGAGTGCGGCCTGTTCATCTGTCGTCAGTTTGATCTGAATGATTTCCTCGATGCCCTTCGTGCCGAGTTTTACGGGCACGCCAACGAAGTTATCAGTAATCCCATACTCGCCCTGCAGGTACACGGCGCACGGGAGAATTCTCTTCTTGTTCTTCACGATGGATTCGGCCATCAACACCGCCGCTGACGACGGTGCATAGTATGCGCTTCCGGTCTTGAGGAAGTTGACGATCTCGATGCCTCCGTTGCGCGTGCGCGTGACGAGGCGGTCGAGGGTTTCCTTGTTCATCAACTCGGTGATCGGGATGCCGGCAACTGTGGAGTAGCGGGGGAGCGGCACCATGGAATCGCCGTGGCCGCCCAGCACGAAGGCATTCACATCTTCCACCGAAACGTTCAGTTCCATCGCGATAAAGCTGCGGAACCGCGCCGCATCCAACACTCCTGCCATACCCATAACACGATGCTTCGGGAATCCGGACACTTTCCATGCAACGTACGTCATCACGTCCAACGGGTTGGACACGACGATGAGAATCGAGTTGGGCGATTTTGCGACTGCCTGCTCGGTGCAGCTCTTGACGATGGCGCTGTTGGTGTTCATCAGATCGTCGCGGCTCATGCCGGGCTTGCGCGCAATGCCGGCGGTAATGATCACGATGTCGGAGTTCGCGGTTTCGTCGTAGCCGTTCGTCCCGACGACCCGCACATCAGTCTTCTCAACGGGTGTTGCTTCAAACATGTCGAGGCCTTTTCCTTGCGGAACGCCTTCGATCACATCGACGAGCACAACTTCATTTGCCAATTCCTTGTCAACGAGCCGCTGTGCGGTTGTTGCACCAACATTGCCTGCACCAATAACAGTAATCTTCATGGTCTGATCTCCTGTTGAAATTGAACCGTGGATAGCTAGTAGAACAGTTTGCGGATGTAAAGAGCGGAAGGCGGAAAAACTTCAGCCCGCCTCCTACGAAGCGGGCTGTGGGTATTACATTTGAGTTGCGACTTTCGGGATGATGCTGACGACTTTTTTCGCTTTGCTGTACTTCTTGAAGTTGACAACACCGCTCATGGTCGCATAGAGTGTGTCATCGCTGCCGATACCGACATTGGCGCCGGGCCGGAACGCTGATCCCCGCTGCCGGACGATAATACTCCCTGCGGTCACCGTCTCGCCGCCGAAGCGTTTCACGCCCAGACGCTGCGAATTGCTATCGCGTCCGTTACGTGAACTTCCCATACCTTTTTTATGTGCCATGGCTACTTCCCGATCTTAGTAATTTGAATCTGTGTATACGCCTGTCGGTGTCCCCGTTTCACACGGTAGCCCTTGCGGCGCTTTTTCTTAAACACAATAAGCTTGTCGTCCTTCACGTGGTCGAGCACGGTTGCTTCAACGCTCGCACCGGCAACCAGCGGATTACCCACGCTGATTTCCTTGTCGCCTGCGAGCAGCAGGACTTTGTCGAATGTAACGCTCGCGCCCTTATCCTTCTTCAAGGTAGGGATGTGAATCTTGTCGTTTTGCGCAACTTTGAACTGTCTGCCGGCGATATCAACAACTGCGTACATCGGAGTTCCTGCTTTAAAGGGATTAATCGTCTCGCTCACCTCGTCCCGGGGTCACCGGAATCTGCGATAATTTGGGTAGTCAAGATAACCAATCATGCAAAAAGAAGCAACGAGGCCTTGATGAAGATTGGTTAATGGTGTTGGCAAAGCCGCTGCACACCGATGTCCGGAAACGCTATCCCCCGATTTTCTTCGAGTAGGTCTTGGGGTTCTGCAGAATTTCCACCGCGACTTCGAGCTGTTTGTCCCCTTCCAGTGATTCTGCAATTCGTCCTGCTTCACCCTTCACCCGCGCCATCATTTCGGCGCTCAACTCGTGCTCGATGTGGTCCCTGTACCGCTCAAACCCGCGATCCTTTTCTTTTTCCAACGCCGCCATCAAAAGGTCCAGATCGTTTAACACTTCTTTGCTGTAATGGGAGCGCTCGGCGATCTGCCGCAGTTCCTTCACTTTGCCTTCACTTTCCTCCTTGTAATCAAACTTCTGCTCTTCGATGTACGCCTTGAACTCATTCAGTATCGCAACGTTCACCCCGGTGAACGGCTCGCTACGGTGATCGGCAAAGTACGTATTGGCAAACTTGAAGAACAACGACTTCCTGTTCAGCTCGGTGATCATCGGCCCGATTGCGTCTGCCTGGACAGTCGAGTCGGGCGATATGCCGCCGTACTCAAACACTTTGCGTCCGCCCCTGGTTTTGAATGCGCGCTTCAGGCTATCGGGCACGGTCGCAAATACTCCGCTTCGGTCCTTGTGCATGTAGTCGATTTCCTGAATGCTGCGTCCGCTCGGGATGTAGTAGCGCGCGGTGGTGATCTTGAGCTGGGTATCGTAGTTCAGTCGCTGCACCGTTTGCACCAAGCCTTTGCCAAAGCTTCGCGTTCCGACAATCAGTCCGCGGTCGAGATCCTGGAGTGCGCCTGCAACAATCTCGCTTGCGCTCGCGCTTCCGCGATCGACGAGCACAACGAGGGGAGTGTTGGGAAGAAGAGGTTCTTCGATGGACGCATACTGCTTTTCCGTTTCCGCTCGCCGTCCTTTTGTTGTGACAATTACGCTTCCCTTCGGAACGAACTTGCTCACCACATCAACCGCTGCGTCAAGCAGCCCGCCGGG
>CAYJNF010000404.1:0-4018 GCA_964370915.1 uncultured Chitinophagales bacterium | reverse complement strand
CTATTCCCTGATTCTCCTTCAGACTGTTGAGAGTTACGATCTCACACTCATCACAGTTAATCGAGTGCGTGACCAAGACAATTTTTTCATTCCTATCAACAGCTACAAAACCCTGTAACCTATCTGCGTGATAGACCCTTCCCCGAACGACAACAGATGTTGATCCCCAGTGGTCTGTCAACGTCTGTCGAATCCAGTGCAGGTCATGTGCAACTATTTGACGAATCTCCATTCCGACGAGAATCGAATTAGGGCCTCTCCAAGCTACAAAACAATCCCGAGAGAAAGAAACGCACCAAACGCGCCCACTTCATTTCCTCCCTCACCCGTTACGACAACATAGCGTCCATCAAAACCAATCATTGTCCGCTCGCTTGCAATAATATTAAACACGATGCCGGGAGCAAAATAGAACCGACCTTCAGAATCACTGCTGCTGTTCCCACCCGCTTCGGCACTTGCCATGAGGCTGAAGTATCCGAAGCTAATGTTGGGACGGACAATAAGTCTCTCTGAAGCCTGAGCATCATAACCCAATTCAGGACCCAAATACATTGTGCTCATACCAAGTGTGAATTTTGTATTGTAGTACGAATAGTCCTCTGACTTTCCCAGATGGTAAACGAACGTGAACCCGATGTACGTTCCCGATGAGAGTGTGGCGCCCAACCTCAATCCAAGCCCGACATTATACCAATCCTCCGTTCCGTAACCAATAAGGGGACAGAACTGCGTTTTCGCGCGACGTACGGGTCGCGCCGCAACCCCCGACATATCAGCCGGCGGACCAGCGATCTCCTCCTTGACAATCTTCTGCACATCTGCCATGGAGTAGACAAACACGCTGCCATCTCGTGTTTGAATGCGAAGAATGCTGTCGGGAATCATTTCGATGACTGTCCCGCGAATGATGCTGCCATTCTTCAAATACACGACATCACGGGTTTCTACGGGTGAGGCGGGAGCAAATGTTTCTTTTTGGGGGATTGGTTTCTCCGATGCAAATGTCATGGTGGGATGATAGAAACACACAATGATCAGGATGACGATCGATTTGAGATGCATTTGGAACTCGACTGGTTGATGAAAGAATCTGTTGACTTCACTTCGTCTTTTCCGCCCTGGGCTGATGCCATTCAATGTTTACAGGAGTCTTCCCGAGGGATCAGTTCGCGATTCCCTTCACAGAGCAATCAACGTGCGGACGGATGTTACTCAGTCCAATGGCCAGACGAATGTTCCACCGGACTTATCGGTTATGCCATCACTTCGTGCCACGCGACGAACTAGCGCGACGCGAACGTTTCACATAAACCATTTCTTCTGGCTGTGCACCACATCGCCGAAGTCGCGCATGAACTTCATGTCCTCATCATCCAGCGGACCCTTGCGCACAGCAGCAATGTTCTCGCGCAATTCACGCTCGTTGCGCGGAGCCGTCAGCACGGTGTGCACATGCGGATTCGAGAGAACAAACCGGTAGCACTCCTCCGCCGTCGGAACGCGGGCATTCTTGGGCAACGATTTCGGACGGCGCAAGAGATATGTCCACCGCGTGGCGGTGTAGCTCATGACGCCCGGATTATGCGCGGCAAGATGCGGGAAAATATCCTGCTCGGCGCCGCGATGTGCCGCGTTGTAGCGCAACATCAAAGCATTCATATCCCCTTCCGCAGCCAGCTTGCCAAGGAAGGCGCGATTGTGGCATGAGACCCCGATAGCACGGACTTTCCCTTCCTCTTTCAATTTCAATAACTCCTCCTGAACCTTCGGCGTGAACTCGGCCGGCTTCATCACGCCCATAAAAAGGAATATGTCGATGTAATCGGTTTTGAATTGACGCAGGCGTTTCTCGAACGCCTTCCGGACGTCTTGCGCCCACCATACATAATTGTACGCTCCGGTTGCAAGGACGAATTTGTCGCGACGCGCTGGTATTAACTCTCTCAGTGCGCTTGTCATCTGGCGATCAATGCCAAACGCGAAAAAAAGGTTGATCCCTTCATCAACGGCAACATGGATTGCCTTCCTGCCGGGATAGTAGGAAGCTGAAAGCCCGAGCGGCGTTACGCTGATCCCCGTATTGCCGAACGGACGAAGTTGAAATGTGGAGGACATAATGGACTCCCATGGCTTGACAAAGCCGAGATTGTATGTATGCTGGTTGGGATTGAAAGAACAGAAATGAGAAGTGCCGGATTTTAGCTCCACGCATCCTGATGCAAGGATACGCCTTCTAATGCAATTTGAGAAATCGCCGACGGTATTCCAAATAGTTTTTCAATTGTCCTATTCAACTCCTCTTCCGTCAGGAGAGAAGTCTTCTTCACATCCATTCCGTCCCACTCGGTCAACATCATATTGTGAAGAACCTGTGAACGATTTGAGTCAAAGCGCGCAATCAAGACGGCATTCATAAACGTTGCAGCAGGTCTGAAGGAATCGGCAATCACGTCAGCGAAATATCCGACGTCTCTTGGCGTTGGGTTAACGACATAGCCGTGATGCGCAGTCCCGTTTTTGTGGAACGTAAGTCTTGAACGGCCTGAAGAATCCCTTGGGCTTAGGACGTATGTGTCAGCTCCAAAAGAAACGATGTGGTCATTGGCCAGATCACGGGGAAGAGGTTCAAAAAACGGTGACGCGTAGCCGACATCCACAATATATTCCCTGCCGGCAATTCGAACGATGTTCACCATGTGCACATCGGGGGCGCTCATATCCGCGCCGCAAAGCGTAACATCAAAACCCAGGTACGCGAGCAGTTGATGAAGGTGGAAGTTATTTGAATAGCACGTCCCGCCGAAATGGTACTGTTCAATCCCGTCCAAAAACTGCGTGAGACCCACGAGTCCCTTGAAACCGGATGTTCTCCACCGCCAGAGTTTCGAAATATTCTCAAATGGAATTGTTGCCAGATGTGCCCGCACAATTTGCGTGAGCACATCCAGACTCGGTTCGCACTGCGAAATGCCAATGAGCCTTAGATATCGTTCAGCCTCGCTACGTATCAAGTTTGCTGAGATTGAAGTTATAGGTCATGGAAGATCGAACCGGTCAAGGTTCATCACCTTGTTCCATGCCGCGACGAAATCATGGACAAACTTCTCTTGCGAGTCCTTGCAACCATAGACTTCAGCCAGTGCACGAAGCTGTGAGTTTGAACCGAAGACGAGATCGACACGCGTGCCGGTCCACTTGACTTTGCCTGTAGCGCGGTCGTGGCCTTCAAACACATCAGCGTCGTTCGAGACGGCGTTCCATTCCGTGCTCATATCGAGCAGGTTCACGAAGAAGTCGTTGGTCAGCGTCTCAGGACGTTGTGTAAAGACGCCGTGTTGGGACTGTCCGAAGTTGGCATTCAAGACGCGCATGCCGCCAACGAGGACCATCATCTCGGGCGCGGTCAGCGTCAGCAACTGGGCTTTGTCGATCAGCAGCGCCTCAGCCGGTACGCTGTACTTGCCCTTGACGTAATTGCGGAAGCCATCGGCGACCGGCTCAAGAACGGCGAACGATTCGACATCAGTTTGTTCTTGCGAAGCGTCCATGCGTCCCGGTGCGAAAGGCACCTTCACCGTAACACCGGCTTTCTTCGCTGCCTTCTCGATGCCCGCGCAACCGGCAAGCACGATCAGGTCGGCGAGTGACACCTTCTTGCCTTTGGCCTTCTTGTTGAACGCAGTCTGGATGCGCTCGAGCGTCTTCAGCACTTTCGCGAGCTGCGCCGGCTGATTCACTGCCCAATCCTTCTGCGGCGCGAGGCGGATGCGTGCGCCGTTTGCACCACCGCGTTTATCCGAGCCGCGGAATGTTGATGCCGACGCCCAGGCGGTCGAGACCAGCTGTGAGACCGACAGTTTCGAAGCGAGGATCTTCGCCTTGAGGGCTGCGATGTCCTTCTCGCCGATCAGCTTGTGATTCACCACAGGTATCGGATCCTGCCAGATCAACTCTTCCTTCGGAACCTCCGGGCCGAGATAGCGCGCACGCGGTCCCATGTCGCGGTGTGTCAGCT
>CAYJNF010000403.1:0-4021 GCA_964370915.1 uncultured Chitinophagales bacterium | reverse complement strand
ATCGACTCTATCATTCAACGGATTGAACTTTCAAAGAAAATGTATCCCGGGTAGTTTTGTCATGCCTCTCTCAAATGTTTTTGAAGCTATCCCTGTCCCCACTATTGATGAGTTCTTCGAAACATTGCTCACTCACCAAAGCGTCACAATCGAGCGCATTGTTTCGCACGGACATGCTTCCCCTGAGGACTTCTGGTACGATCAGGAAACGGACGAGTGGGTGGTGTTACTCACGGGAAGTGCCAGACTTCAGTTCAAAGGGGAAGCAGATCCGGTTGCCCTGAACGCAGGGGATTTTCTTTTCATCCCCGCTCACAGAAAGCATCGGGTGGAATGGACCGATCCGGACGTTGATTCAATCTGGCTTGCAGTGTACTTCAAATCGTGATGCATCCAGATAATTGCATTTGTTGTGATTCGAAACGAATCGTTGCTTCTTGTGCTGCGTTGGTGTATCTTCATGCAGAGCCGTTCTCTGATACTACGAAGTGTAAGCGAGTGTCGCGAGCGGCTTATTCTGTCTTTGAGCTGCTCATCGTCTCCCCCAAGTACAACCCCGATTCTCAGACTCCCTTCGCTTGTATCGACAACTCCCGGCGCTGAATTTTCCCTAATCTCTTAACACAATTGTGAATCGGGTATCTTGACGCCACGCTGATGTGTGCCCGATACCGAAGAGATATGCTCACATCCTTCATAGTGTTGCTCATTCTTCTCCTGCTTGCCGTCGCAGGATTGGTTGAGTATTCCCGTCATCAGAAACGCGTCATGGCGATTCCGATTCGCGTTCATGTCAACGGCACGCGCGGAAAATCGAGTGTCACACGCTTGATAGCCGCCGGCCTTCGCGCGGGCGGAATCTCCACAATTGCCAAAGTCACCGGCACCTATCCGCGCCTGATTCTTGAAGACGGCAGTGATGTTCGCATCTATCGCAGGGGAGGTGCGAACATCCTCGAACAGCTCGCGGTGACGCGGTTTGCTGCCGCCCGGAATGTCCGTGCGTTGGTCGTCGAATGCATGGCACTCCAGCCGCAATACCAATGGATAACCGAGAATCAGATGGTTCACGCCAACATCGGTGTGATCACGAATGTCCGGCTTGATCACGTGGAGATCATGGGACGGACACTCCCTGAAATTGCCGGCGTACTTGGGGAGACTATTCCACCGGGTCAACATTTCTTCACCGCGGAGACAGTGATTCCCGAGGTACTGGCGGAAATTGCGAAGAAGAAACAGGCCACGATGCATGTCTCATCGGAAGAGTCTTTTGCACACCATGAGATGCAAGGCTTCAGTTATATCGAGCATCGGGAGAATGTTGCCCTTGCTCTTGATGTGTGCGAGCATCTTGGCGTTGCAAAGCAAGTTGCACTGAAGGGAATGTACGCGGCCGTTCCTGATGCAGGTGTTCTTACCCGATCAACAATTGAAGAGAAGGGAAAACGCATCGCGTTCTATAATGGATTTGCCGCGAACGATCCCGACTCGACATACCTGGTCTGGAGAAGGTTGCATGATGAGATCGGGATGGAAGGGAAGCGCATCGTCATGTTGAACACGCGGCAGGATCGGTTGGACCGCGCGCGCCAGCTTGCCGAGCTTGCTGGAAGAAAGCTGAAACCGGAGATGGATTACCTGATGCTCATCGGACAATGTGCTGAAGTCGTGCGGCTCATGGCGATCCAGAGCGGCGTTAAGCCCGACCGCATTCTTGAAGTCGGGTGGACGACGCCGGAGAACGTGTTCGATGCAGTGCAATCTGTAGTTGATGACGACGCGACGGTAGTGGCGATAGGCAATATGGGTGGGATGGGAGCGAAGGTGGCAGAATATTTTGAACTCAGGAGTTGTCACACGCATGATAGAATTAGCGATTACGCTGGGGCTGGTGCTGAGCCTCTTGTCGTATGAAGTTTTCGGACTTGCAGCCGGCGGCATTGTTGTTCCGGGATACATCGCGTTGCACCTGACGCATCCCGACCGCATGCTCGGGGTATTGCTTGTCAGCCTCGTGACCTATCTGATCGTGAAGGTTGCGGGCAACTACACGTTTCTTTACGGGCGGAGGCAAATGGTAGTTTGTTTGCTCCTGGGCGCGTTGCTTGCCAATCTCTCCCGCCATCTGCTCACGATCAATCTTACTGCAGCGACGATTGAATTGACTGCAGTTGGCTGGGTGATTCCCGGTCTGATTGCTCATTGGTTCGGAAAACAGGGGATCTTTAAGACTCTTTGCGTTTTGATCATCACCTCCGTAATGGTTCGGCTTTTGGTCATCGCCGTGTTCAATGGCGAAATGCTGCCCGGTTGAAAGGTAACTGTTGCCGGTATGTCACTCATAACACTCAACTCCAATTCTGTCCTCGCTTTTTTTGCCGGCATTGCGTTGCTGGCGTTCGTGCTCGTGGAAAACTCGACGCACAATGAACGGCAGGAATACTTTGACGAAAAGTTGGTCGCCGCGACACTTGCAAGGGATGCCGCCCGCGTGATCAAAGAACACCGCCTCAAGAATGGTGTGTTCATCGATGCGGTGAACGATCCGAATGAGACGGCATTGATCGGGCAGGACATTACACCAATCACCACCGACCGCGGCTACATCGACGCCAAGCTGGCATCGACAAATCCTAATTTCGCCGCGGTGGTGGTCGAGATGCTGCAGCGGGCAGGCGTAAAGGAAAATGATCGCGTTGCCGTGGCGATGACGGGGTCGTTTCCCGGATTGAATATCTCGGTGCTGTCCGCACTTGAGGCGCTTCATGTCAGGCCCATCATCATCACGTCCGTCGGGGCGTCGAATTTCGGGGCGACGGATCCTGAACTCACCTGGCTGGATATGGAACGCGTGCTTAACCAGGCGAACGTGTTCCATTTGCGTTCGGTTGCCGCATCAATGGGCGGTGGAAGTGATGTTGGCAGAGGGCTGAGTCCTGAAGGTCGCGCCATGATTCTCAAGGCCATCAAGAGAAACAACGTACAGCTTATCAGCGAGGACCGGATTGAGAAAAGTGTTCAGGCGCGCATGAAGATGTACGATGCATATCGTGAAGACGCGACGATCAAGGCGTTTGTAAATGTTGGCGGGAGTATTGCAAGTCTTGGTGCGTTGGTCACCGGCGAAATTATTCCCAATGGCCTCTCGATGGAATTGCCTGCAAAGAATTATCCCATGCGCGGGGTGATTGTTGAGATGGCGAAGCGCGGTGTTCCCATCATCCACCTCTATGATATTCGCAAGCTGTGGGTTGAATTCGGGCTTCCGTTGAACCCGATGCCCATGCCCGACCCCGGGTCGGGAGGCATTTTCCTTCGGGAGAAATACAATATTACTCTCACATGGATTGCCGTTGCAGTGCTCTGTGCACTAACGATTGTCGCAGTGTATCTCGACCGGCGGCGCCACAAACTTGGAACCGAAGCTGTTACGGCGCAGAGTACCACCTCAGTGCATGAACTCTAGAACCGATTAACTATAACGAGTAGGTACAATGAAACACACGCTCATTACTTTATTCTTCCTTTCACTCCTTCCGTCGGCGGAATTCAGAGCCGGCGAACTCCGCGTGTCACTCAAACCGGAAGGGGCGCCGTCTGAGATTTCGATTGTGAATGCCGGCAAGATACGGGCATATTATCCGCTGAGTACGCGCAAGCCATCGATCATCTTGCTGAAGGGACCCGGCGAGCTTCGCATTCTCACGCGGGCCCGCTTCACGCAGAAGACGAAGGGGCTTCTCAACTATCGTGTTGCCTACAGAATTGATGGAGGAGATGAACATCTCCTCGATGTTGAGGGGGTGCGCCGATCGAATGAAGCGGCGTTCAAGGACGAAGCGCTTGGCATTCCCGGCGACTCGCATCCACTCGCATTACGACTCGGCAGAGGCTATCATTCGATAGAAGTCGCCTTGCGTGATTACACGCCAAAAGTTGTGGCCCGATTCCTGTACTCGCCTGGCAAAGAGGTCGCTATGAAGTGGGTCCAGCTCGAGCCTGTCACGCCGTATCAGCA
>CAYJNF010000402.1:0-4029 GCA_964370915.1 uncultured Chitinophagales bacterium | reverse complement strand
ATACGGCGTTCAACCTCGAAGCGTTCTTCAATCTCGCATTGCTTGGGGAACAGGTTGGCGTTGATTTGTGGCACTACCATACGAATGACGGTCGCGGCATTCGCAAAGCACTCGATTGGTTCTATCCGTATTACGCCGGAGACAAGGAATGGACGCTCAAGCAGATCGATCCATTCAAGAAGGAATCCTTCTCTCCGATCTTTCATCTTGGCTCCATCAAGTATGGCGACGCGAAGTATGTGGAGGCAGGAATGAAGTTTGGAGGAGAAAAGGCAAGGACGGATCGAGTTCACTTAATGTTCGGGAGCTGACTATGAATCTCAGACGAAGTATTGGGTTGCTGGTTCTCCCTCTCGCAATGAGTATTGCGGCGCATACACAGTCATCGCTGCCGAAGACATTTGTCGTCGGTCCGGATGTGATTGCGAAAATTCGCGCTGACATCCGGAGCGGGGGGGGGCCTGACTTTGCGAACGCGTTGAAGCGATTGCGAAAGGATGCGGATGCGGCGTTGAAGCAACAGCCGCTCTCCGTCATGGAAAAGAAGCAGACTCCGCCAAGCGGCGATAAGCATGATTACATGAGTCTCGCCCCCTACTGGTGGCCCGACACCACGAAGCCGAACGGATTGCCCTACCTTCGGCGTGACGGCGAGGTGACTCCCGAGCGCGCCGAGTTTCCTGATCGCGATAATATCAGAGCCATCGTCTTTACAGTGCGAACACTGAGCCTTGCGTACTACTTCACGAAGGAGGAACGGTATGCATCGCACGCTGCTACTTTGTTGCGCACATGGTTCCTTGATCCCGCTACGCGCATGAACCCCAACGTGAACTACGGACAGGCGGTCAAGGGACGCAACACAGGGCGCGGAGCCGGCCTTATTGAGACGTCGGGTTTTCGTTTTGTTGTCGATGCGATCGGGATGCTGGAGGGTTCGAAATCATGGACCGCTGACGATCAGAGGGGGATGACTGACTGGTTTGAACGATACTTTGTATGGCTACGGTCAAGCCCTGTCGGACTTGACGAGGCAGACTCGAAAAATAACCACGGCACCTGGTATGATGTGCAGTGTGCCTCGATTGCACTCTTTCTGGGAAAACAAGATACTGTGCGTGCCATTCTCGAAGAAGCGAGAACATTGCGGATTGCATCACAGGTCCAGCCCGACGGTCGCATGCCCCTGGAACTCGCGCGAACAAAGGCCTTGGGGTATACGACAATGAATCTGGATGGATTCTGCTCGCTCGCGTCGCTGGCTGATCGGGTGGGCATCGACCTCTGGTCGTTCACAACAGACGACGGTCGAAGTATCAAGCGAGCGGCAGATTGGGCTCTTCCATTTTGGAACGGAGAGAAATCCTGGGACTACAAGCAGATAATTCCGTTCGACAGCACAGAGAGCTATCCGGTGATCATGTCCATGGCACAACGTTTCGGCGGACAATATCTGGAAGCAGCGAAGAAAATTCCGAAAAATGATCGGACAAGACTTTTGTTTGGAATGAAATGAATCGCACGACATCGAACGGAACGACGAGAGATGTAGAGACTGAATGTGTGGTCACGACCTTCAGGTCGTGGATACGGTCTTTCGAGGTGCAGCCGAAAACCCGGGGAAAGAAAAATAACCGCCATGACGCCAAGAAAAGATTTCGAAGTTGGTATGGAACAACGGAAGCCCTTGGCGTCTTCGCGGTGAAGTTCTTTTCTCCGGGGTTTTTGTCCGTTCCTCTAGGCTCTCCTTTGGGCTTCAGCCCTGAACATGTTTGTGGTGTGAGGCGAAAGCCCGGACTACTTCCTCGTTTGAGTTTTCACGGACTCAAGCTCGTAGCTTTAGCATCCATTCTTCATCTCCCTCTTCATGCGAATGTGATGGTGCCTTCCATCTTCAGCTCGGGCATGGTTCTGCAGCGCAACGCACCCATTCCCGTCTGGGGAAAAGCTGCTCCCGGAGAAAAGATCACCGTCTCGTTCAACGGACAGGAAATCCAATCTGCCGCTGGAGAAGACAGTCTCTGGCGGGTTACCCTCTCCGCCACTCATGAAGGTGGGCCGTACACAATGACGATCGCGGGCAACGACACAGTCGTGCTGACGAACGTTCTAGTGGGCGAAGTGTGGATTTGCTCAGGCCAATCGAATATGGAATTCACTATGGCGAAGTCGATTGATGCGGACAAGGACATCCCGGAGGCGAATCACCCCAATATCAGATTGTTCCTCATCAAGAAGAAGGTCGCCGATACTGCGCAATTCACATGCGAGGCGAGATGGGAAGACTGCACGCCAACGAGCGCGAAGAACTTCTCTGCCGTCGCGTACTACTTTGGTCGTCGCTTGCATGAAGTGCTCAACGTGCCGATTGGATTAGTGCAACCAACGTGGGGTGGCACGTCTGCGGAATGCTGGACGTCGAGAGAAGTTCTTGAGTCGAGCAGCGAACTTGTACCGATCCTCGACAAGTGGCGCGAGGATCTGGTGCGCTATCCCGAAGCGAAGAAGGAATACGATGCGAAGCTGCTGCAAGTCATGGCTGATTGGGAAGCCGCTGCAACAAAGGCCCGTGCCTCAGGGCAGGCTGATCCGCCACGCCCTCAGGAACCTCGCGGTCCGGGAACGCGTAATACGCCGGGCGGCCAGTTCAATGCGATGATTGCTCCCATCATTCCGTTTGCGATGAAGGGAGTTATCTGGTATCAAGGAGAGGCGAATGCCGCACGCGCATTTCAATACCGAACGCTGTTTCCTGTAATGATCACCGACTGGCGGCATCGGTGGGGACAAGGTGACTTTCCCTTCTACTTTGTCCAGCTCCCGAATCTGAAGCGTGGACCCGAACCGTCGAAGAGCGGATGGGCTGAACTTCGTGAAGCGCAATTGATGACGCTCTCACTGCCGAACGCCGGCATGGCCGTGACAATTGATGTTGGTGACTCGACGAATCTTCATCCCACCAACAAGAAACCGGTCGGGTTGCGCCTTGCTCGTATTGCGGAAGCGTTACTCTACGGAAAGAGCGACGAAGAGTACTCGGGTCCGATCTACAAGTCGATGAAGATTGAGGGCGTGAATGTCCGACTACAGTTCGATCATGTTGGCGGGGGATTAGTGGCAGGAGAGAACGCGTCGCTTTCAGGGTTTACCATCTCCGGGGCAGATAAGAAATTCTATTCTGCGGAAGCAACGATCAAAGGCGATGAGATAATTGTGTCGAGCAGTAATGTGTTAAGTCCGGTCAGCATTCGCTATGCCTGGGCGGATAACCCGCACTGCAACCTGTACAACAAGGCCGGCTTGCCGGCTTCTCCATTCCGGACAGACGATTGGCCGGAAGTTACATTCTCAAGAAGATAGGAGGTTGTTTTGTGATTCGATTTCAATTCGGACACCTTGCCGCGCTGGCTCTCGGCGTGGCATGCACTCAATTGTGCGATGCAAGAGAAACGAAGAATGTCTCGACGGCAAGTGAATTGCGGCAAGCACTCTCTGCCGTTGAACCTGGCGACACTATTGTTTGCGCTGAGGGGCAGCTTGATCTCAATGGTGATCTTGCAATCACGCGCTCTGGCGAAGCCGGAAAGCCCGTTGTCCTCAGATCGAAGAACATTGGGAAGACCGAGATCGTCGGGAAATCCCGGTTCACTCTCGATGCCGTCTCCCATGTGGTAGTTGAAGGATTCGTTTTCTTCTCGACAGAAGGTCCGGCCTTCGAGCTGAAATCGTGCAGCAACGTTCGTATCACGCGCAACACGTTCCATCTGAAAGAAACAACAAAGTCGTCGTGGGTGATGATCACCGGAAGCAAGTCCAAATCCGGAATGCTGAGTCAACGCAACAGAGTTGACCATAATCTCTTTGAGCACAAAAGTCAGCTCGGTAATTTCATTACCATCGAAGGGACGCGAACACCGTCGTATCAGGTCTCTCAATATGACATCATCGATCACAATCACTTCAGAGACATTGGCCCGCGTGCGGAAAATGTGCTGGAAGCAATTCGCATTGGCAGCTCGGACTTTTCAC
>CAYJNF010000401.1:0-4039 GCA_964370915.1 uncultured Chitinophagales bacterium | reverse complement strand
GATTCCACGTGATCTGCCGTACCGACCCGATGGTCCAGTTCTCGCCGCCGTTGGGCGATGAGACTGTGACAGAAGGTGTTGTTCCGCCGCTTACATCAAGACGAACACGAACACGTGCAGTATCGGGACTATTGGCTGTGATGGTCAGCTTGCCGTTGTATGTTCCGTTCGATATTCCGGCAGGATGAATGCGAAGCTGTACTGCCTGACTATCAGCTGGGGCAACAACACCACTGGATCTGTCGGTTGAAAGCCACGATACAAGATCTTTCGTAACCAGAACAGAAAGATTGTCGTGAACATACACGACATTATTGGCGACCTGCAGGCCGATGGTTCCCGTGCTGTTTTCAACGCCGGTCGTGGATGAGTTGAGAGTCGGGCTTACAACATTTTTGTAATTCAACAGAGTCTCACCGGTCTGCTTCAGCACGATCTGGAATGTGAGTGTGTCGATTTCACCGCCGGCACCGGCAGAATTGTAGCGCGGCACGCTGTCCCATTGAACAATGAACCGGCCATTTGCCGCGTCGTTGTAGTAGAACAACTTGCCCCGGAATCGGAAATCGAGATCATCCCAGAACGCATAGATCGCGTTGTTCGGAGCGGCGGTGGATGGGAGTGCTCCGTTCGAGAGCGACGTGGAGCCTGTGCCGAAGTTCAAGAACCCGTTTGTAGTAATGTTGACAGATGTATAGCTGCTGCCGTAGTATGTGAACGCAGACGGCATTGCAACAGTCGCATAACCATCATCAAGTGTTCCCGACGTCATGGTGGTGATCTGCGTGCCGACTGACCGAATATCATAGAACTGAACAGCAGGTCCTCCGGGTTCATCCGAGTCAATCCATGAATACCCGAACGCATCAGGTCCGCCCCTGCCATCCGGTGAATCGATCACGCTGGATGACGGTTCCATTCCACCTTTCGGTGCGACTGGCGTGTTTTGCTGCGTCATGCTGCGAGCGATAGCTGCGGCGGTTGAAGGCGTATTGCCGAGTCCTTCCTCAATAAAGTATCGCAGCGTATCGGTGCCCGTATTTCGGACGCGGAACGTCGCGAACGTTGTGTCTGTCCCCGCTGCACGTGCGAATGCGAACGTATCGGGTGTGGCAACAAATCGTGCCACGCCAAAAACCCGTAGCCGCATCGGAATATTGAGCGGTGAGTGGAATGGATCGTTGCCCGTTACGGTGAGGTTGCCGAGATAGGTTCCTGCGACCAATCCGCTCGTATTGAATCGCACAGGAATGCGTCGAGATGAATCCGCGGGCACAGAACCGCTCGCGGGCGACGCGTTTGCCCACGACGTGCCGGTTGATGTCCAGTTCAACGCAAGTGTTCCTGAGTTTGCGAGACGCAACGTATCGTAGCCGGTGAAATTGCCAACTTCGAGTATTGCGCGCAATGTGTCTGTCGTTGTTGACATCAATGCCGTTGGAGCGGATATTGTGAAGACGCTGTTGCTTTCGTCCCGCACAGTTCCGCTATCTGTCCACGCCACAGCCACTTTGCATTGTGTTGAAGGAGTGGCCGGCACAATCCAAGTGATGAACCCGGACACTGTCGGTACGTTCGATGCTACTGAGGTCCATGTGCTGCCGTTGTTCGTTGAGAAAAACACGTTGACAGTATCAACGTCGCCCGTGCTGTTCCATCGAATCTGTTTGCTTTGTCCCTGAACCCAAATCTCGCCGCCGTTCGGCTGCTGGATCGCCAGGGCGTTTCCTATGAGTTGTACGCGAATGGGAATTGCGCGTTGATGCACCGGCGTTCCACCGGGTCCCTGTCCCACAACGGTAACAACGTAGTTGCCTTCGGGGACATTGTTGGTCTTGATCTTCAATACAACAGAATCAGGATATGAAGTCAATGAATCGCGTCCCACCCAGCTAAAGGTGAACGGAGCCGCAGGTGAAACGCTCACGGTAAACTTCACCTTGTTCGTGTACAACTTCACCGCGGGAACCTTGATAATGGCCGTCGTGCTGTCTGTGAATTTCAGCGTATCTCGTGTTGCCCGGGCAAGCATGGCAAAGTCGGGGAAGTATGCCGTCATGCCTGTGTAGTTCGGGCTTGGCGCATTGCGGAAGTCTGACCAGACTGCAAGCGATGCATACCGATTGGAAGTGATTGCATCATAATCGCCACGATAGGTTGGGCCGGCGGCGCCGCTGATGTTGATCTTAAACGTGCGATTTGTCAGGCGTTGATTCGGCGCAAACGTAAGCCCGCCATCGTCAGTGTACGTTGCATAGACATCCATACTGTCGCTGGTTGCCACGCGTCGCGTATCATAGAACTTGATGTAGAGGCGTCCGGTTTCCTTGTCGCACCAAATGGCCGGGTGGAATTGAAAATTGTTTTGTGAGTTTGCATCGTCATTCACGACTGCAGCACTTGTCCACGTTGCGCCCTGATCAGTCGAAGAACGGAGGAAGATGTCCGACTTGTTGCCACTGCCCGCAGGACTGTTTGATGCATACGCGAGGTAGAGTCGGCCTCGATTTGGGCCGAAGCTGTTGTCGGCAGCAATCATGGGATAGGGACGGCAGCGCATGCCCTGCACTGTCGAGCGTCCGCTGATCTCGGTGCCGATAAGGTTGGAAAATTGATTGCTCGATTTTTGCGTGAACGTCAGTCCGCCATCATGAGAAACGTAAAATGTGTAAATGCCCGCCGCGTTTGTGCCGGAGTGCGTTACCACATAAACACATCCGCCTGAAGTGTCGATAGGGCCCGAAACGTTTGGTCCAACTGCGACCATCATTCCGGGAAGAGCCTGCGTGGTTGGCGCAAAGGTGTTCGTCCATGTGGCGCCAAAGTCGGTAGACCGGGCAAAATTCCCACCGCCGCTTTTCGTCATAACTGTGTACACGTAATTCGCATACGGTCCCATGGTTTGATCGCACGCGAGCCAGTTTTTGTCGACGCCCGCAATTGCATTGACCGCCGTTGTCCATGTTGCTCCGTTGTCTGTTGAGCGGATGATCTTGCAGCCAACCGGTCCGCCATACATCGTTTCATAATAAAGATTGCCGAGACTATCATACGCTGTCAACGGATCACCTTGTGCCGTGACGCCAAAGTTCGGTGTCGATGCAGTCCAGTTCATTCCATTCGTCGTGCGAAATGCTGCATTGATATTGAATGCGCTAAAATTCCACAACGGGTTGCGCGGGTTGCTTGAGATATGCGGCTCTGCCTCAGTGGTTCCGAGATCGAAATTGTCAAAACCGTCGGGTGTTGTTATGACGTTGACGGTCTGTCTGCCCGAAGGCGGGCCGGAAAACTCCGGACGCATCGGCGGCGTATCGTACTTCGGGTTGTCTTGTGCGTGAGTGAACTGAACGCTGAACAACGCGGCGAGCAAAAGTAATCCCGCGCATAGCACACGAAAAACAAGTTGCATGATCGTCTACTCCGTTGTGATGATTATATGATTTGGGTGAGAGAGGATGGAAGAACGGCTGACGGGCCGGAACAGATCCCTCTCATAATTAGCAATATTTGCTCGCAGATGCAAGTGCAGAGAACGAAGATGTTGGCAGACTCTACAGCATGAGGACAATGTCCAGTCATCTCCAAAATGAAAGTGCCCCCTGACTACATGGAGG
Source organism: uncultured Chitinophagales bacterium (assembly GCA_964370915.1). Taxonomy (GTDB): domain Bacteria; phylum Bacteroidota; class Ignavibacteria; order UBA10030; family UBA6906; genus CAADGV01. Next base: position 422 of record CAYJNF010000401.1, on the reverse strand, counting down.
CACTTCGCTTGTGAGGAGAACTGCTTGGGACTACCTATTTTGCCAGGATCATCCTCTTCGTCTCAACATACTTTCCGGCAGTAAGACGATAGAAGTAGATGCCGCTCGCAAGGCCTGACGTTTCGAACGTTGCAGAGTACGTACCCGCTTCGAGCTTGTCATTCACGAGCGTGGCGATCTCCCTTCCCAGCACGTCGTACACTTTCAGTATGGCGAATGGGATTCCGCCCTGACCCGCAGGTAAGCCGAATCGGATGGTTGTGGACGGATTGAACGGATTCGGATAATTCTGCTCAAGCACGTAGCTCTCGGGAATCAAGTTATAATCACGCAGGGCAACAGATGTGAATCCCTGTCCACGGCCGCGAAGTGCGACGAACACCGTATCGTCCGCCGGATCGGGATCGTTGTTGAGCACCCGC
>CAYJNF010000400.1:0-4063 GCA_964370915.1 uncultured Chitinophagales bacterium | reverse complement strand
GGGTTAACGCCTTCGCCTCGTTGTCGTCGTTCCACCCAGCAATCCACCGAGCAATCCTCTCACTAACTGTCTGCCGACCTGACTGCCAACCGCGCGCAGTGTGCTTTTTGCAACGGCCTCAAACATGGTGTCCGATTGCCGTCCCCTGGTGCGTTCCTGAGCAGCAACTTGACGCGCCTCTTCCACCTGTTGCTTCTCCTGCTGAAATCGTGACGTGAGTTGTTCGTACGCGGATTCGCGATCGACCGCCTTCTCATAGTGCCCGGCAACAATCGAGTTCTCGATGATGCTGCGCCGCTGGTCGGGCGTGATAGGACCAATCTGACTGTACGGCGGAAGGATGAAGGCGCGCTGAACAATGCCGGGAGTTCCCTTCTCGTCCAGACACGAAACAAGAGCCTCACCGACACCAAGCTCCATGATCACTCGTTCGACATCGAGTTTGGGATTTGTGCGGAACGTTTCTGCAGCCGACTTGACAGCTTTTTGATCGCGCGGCGTAAACGCCCGCAACGCGTGCTGCACACGGTTGCCGAGCTGACCGAGCACCACATCGGGAATGTCGAGCGGATTTTGGCTGATGAAATATACTCCCACACCTTTTGAGCGAACCAGACGAACCACCTGCTCGATTTTCTGCAATAAGTTTGATGGCGCATCGGAGAACAGGAGATGAGCTTCATCGAAGAAGAACACAAGCTTGGGTTTCTCCAGGTCGCCCACTTCGGGCAACCGTTCAAACAATTCTGATAGCATCCAGAGCAGAAACGTCGCGTAAATCATGGGTGATTGCAAAAGCTTGTCGGCCGCGAGAATATTGACCATGCCCCGACCCTTGCTGTCGGTTTGCATAAGATCGTCCAGATCGAGTGCGGGTTCGCCGAAGAACTTCTCGCCACCCTGTTGTTCCAGTTGAAGCAATCCGCGTTGGATTGCCCCGATGCTCGCCGCGGAGACATTGCCATACTGCGTCTTGAACTCGGACGCATTATCGCCGACATATTGCAGCATGGCGCGCAGATCTTTGAGGTCGAGCAACAGCATGCCGTTGTCATCGGCAATCTTGAATACCATGTTCAGCACGCCCGCCTGCGTTTCGTTCAGGTTCAGCAAACGGCTGAAGAGAAGCGGACCCATTTCGGAAACCGTTGCCCGCACCGGATGCCCCTGCTCGCCGAACACATCCCAGAGAGTCACCGGGCTACCTTCAAAGGGATAGTCACCCAGTTCCAGGAGTTTGATTCGGTCTGCAACTTTGGGATTGGCGCCGCCTTTTTGACTAATGCCGCAGAGGTCGCCTTTGACATCGGCCATGAACACCGCAACGCCGATCTTGCTCAAGCGTTCCGCGATCACCTGCAGCGTTACTGTTTTGCCTGTGCCGGTTGCCCCGGCAATCAGCCCATGGCGGTTTGCCATTTTGGGAAGAAGAAACAGTTCGGTTTCACCTTTAGCTATGTAAAGCGGTTCTTCCACGAAGCACTCCTGTGAAGTGAATACGATGAAAGGTCAGCAACTAATACGTTGACTCAAGTTGACCGCTCGTGTGAAGGGGTTAAAACCCCTGCAAACATTAGGTGGAATCGTGGTCCACTGTCCTGAAGGACGTGGCTATAGCCCCCCAGCACTGGTCGGGATGGGGATGCGAAGACCAGCACAAATCCATGTAACGGCTTCACCGTTTCGTAGTGAACGGTCAACTTGACTGCGTCAAGATAGAAAGAGCGAATTCAAATTCAAAAAGAAATGATCGGCGTACGACAACACGGTGTTCCCACGCTTGACGCAAGAACACCGTGACGCGTAATGACCGGTCAACGTATCCTGAAAAATTCAATGCGCCGATTTTTCTGCCGGCCTTCAGGGGTTGCGTTATCGGCAATCGGATTATCCGCGCCGTATCCCTTTGCCATGATTCGTTGTGAGTCGATGCCTTTGTGCACGAGCCATGAACGCACCGCCTCCGCGCGTTGTTGCGAAAGCTTGATGTTTCGCAGGCGCTGCCCAACATTGTCCGTGTATCCGCGAATCTCGATGATGACTTCCGGATTTTCCAAAAGTGTGTTGAACACCTGCTCCAGCGTCTCTTCCGACTGCACTTCGATCGTCGCCTTTCCGGACCTAAATACGATCCCTTCGAGAACGATGGCCTTGCCGATTTCGACTTTCCGAAGCGTCGGCTTGGGTACGTCATCATTCGGATCAAGCGGATTTGTCTGGTTGGCGATTTCTTTTCCGTCGCTCACGCTGCCGTTGTCCGTGTCCATCCTAAGCGGGTCTGTCTGGCGCAACACTTCGTCGCCATCAAGCAGGCCGTCGGCATCCGTGTCGGTCTTGAGCGGATCTGTCCGACGAGTCACTTCATCACCGTCCTTCAGTCCGTCCAGATCAGTATCCAATTTCAGCGGATCGGTCTTATATGTGGCAACTTCGTCGCCGTCCTTCAATCCATCGCCATCCGTGTCCGGTTTGCGGGGATCGGTTTTGTACATACGAACTTCTTCGCTGTCGCTAAGTCCGTCGTTGTCGCTGTCCCTGTTCTTCGGATCCGTTTTCGAGATGTTCACCTCTTCGCCATCAGGCAGGCCATCGCCATCCGTATCTGCGAGCAGCGGGTCGGTGCCGAGAAATTTTTCCTGGTCGTTTGTCAGTCCGTCGGCGTCCGGATCATCGTTGGCGCTTGTCCCGAAAAAGAAGCATAGGCCCGCTTTTGCTGTCGCGTACCAATCAATTATTCCGGTTTTGTTTTCGCCTGGAACATTTCCTTTCCAGTTGTCGGTTACATCATCCATCGCACGGACGCCAAGATCAAAGTTGAACGCCACGGATCGGGATGTCATAAAATCAAAACCAAACCCGAGAGGAACGTGAAGCGAAGTATAGTTTTTGTTTAGAGGATAGTAGATGCCATTGAGCACCTGTCGCTTGTACTGGTAGCCGCCGATGCCTGCGTAAAAGTATGGAGAGAATTTTGTCCCCTCGGTAAAATGGTACCAGGCAACAAGGTCAGCCGCGATCCCTTTGTCCTGGATAAAATCGAATTGCAGCGGAGTGGCGTTGGAACGATCGAGTTCCTTTTGTCCGGCCTGGAGCGCCTCGTATGATCCCATCAGACCGAGAGAGAATTTTCTGGTCAACGCATAGCGGACAAAAAGTTCGCCGCCACCGGCGAGTTTTCTTGTGTCGAAATCATTAAACCAGAGGTTGCCACCGCCGCGAAGACCAAGCGTCCATTTGCCATCACGATGAAAAGTCTGCGATGCTTGCTGTGGTTGTGCAACGAGTAGTTGAACGGAAACCACGAAAGGAAGTATGCCGTAAAAGAGCTTTTTCATGAGGAATCTCTTTTCTGTTGTGGGATGTGAGTGTTACGCGCCTGATGTTGTGAATTGCAGAAGGCATCATGAGAAAGGACATCTGAGGGGCGCCAGAAATTTGCCGCGATCAGAATGATAAACCCTCAGGCTGGAACGTGCGCTGTGTTTCTCCATACGCCCGTGTTGAAATATATCCCAACACTGCGTTATTATCAAGGCAATAATCAAGCTGAAGAAACGCGGCCGTTGCTTTTCCACCGCAGATTCTGGTTCTTACATACACCCGGTAACCTTTCCATTTTGAACGAGGAGTACTATTGTGAAATTTATTGCTATCGTGTTTGCAAGTTTGTGCGCTCTGCAATCGTCGTCTGCACAGCAATGGCTGAAGATCGACTCAGTCTTCAATCCTTCCGGCGTCGGTGTCCAGAATTTTTCCGCTCCTGAGTTTGTCGATCTGAACGGCGACGGCAAACTCGACTTACTTCTTGGCAACGGTTCATCGGCCCGGGTTGGGTATTTCGCCAATCTCGGTTCTGCGATGCCACCAAAGTTTGCCGCCGACACGGCAATGCTTTCCTCCATTTATGGCAGTGGGATGGCCGGAACAAATTCCGACTATCCGGCGGCGTGCGACCTCGATGGCGACAAGGATGTTGATCTTGTCGTGGGTGGCTACAACGGACTCCTCTTCTACAGAAACATTGGCGACACGATTACTCCGCAGTGGCAGCGCGACACAACGG
>CAYJNF010000399.1:0-4070 GCA_964370915.1 uncultured Chitinophagales bacterium | reverse complement strand
CGCATGCGGCGAGTGCTGGTACGCCATGAACTCCGGCTCCATCACTGAGTGACATGTCTCGCCGCAGAATTCAGTCGATTCGGTCCACTCAAACGTTCGATAGCTGCCGTAGGCCGTGAACAAGAAGAGAATAATCGTGGCTGTCAGGAAGAACGTGACCGCTGAGCGCTGTTTGGGATTCGCGAGGTCCACCGAGAACGAAAGCCGGCTCGCAGGCAACCCCTTGGCACGTCGATGACGCTCGCGCCAGGCACCGACCGGAATGAGCAAAAGACCGATGATGAGAAATACCGGAACGATGATGTAGGAAACAATACCGATGTACGCCGGAGGGTTCTCTTGAAGGATGTCAACAAACGTGAGAAAGACGATCGTCGCAAAACTTACGGTTGCAAGTGCTGCCCCCGCTATGCTGGGCGGGTTATAAAAAACTTCTGGAAAGCGTTTCTTCATAGGTTGGGTATCAAGCGGGCGAAGAATTCTTTGAACGCAAACAATTCTTCACCCGCTGAAACTCTCTTGGCTATTTCTTGGCAGGTAACGCGTGTGCAATCTTTGCCCACATCTCATCCATCTTGAAGCCCTTGAATGTGGGGCTTTCGGAATTGTGGCAGGCTGTGCAGGCTTTCTCATCCTTCTCCAGGCTCATCATGCCGGCTGCCTTTGACTTTGCGACATCGCCTTTTGAGTGGATCATGACAAAGCCCGAGGCTGCGCCATGGCAGGCCTCACACGTAACACCCTCTTCCTTCTTGAACGACGCATCAACGTTCTTCGCAGCTCCGCCGCCGGTGACGTGGCACTTCAGGCATTCTGGCGCTTCACTTGCCGCGACCTTCAGGCCCTTCTCTTCAGCAATCTTCTTTGCCTCTTCGCCCTGCAACACTTTGAATGCACTTGCGTGCGCGGTTTTCTCCCACACTGCGTAGGCCGTTCCACCCTTGCCGCTCTTGTGGCACATCATGCACTTCTTCGCGCCAACATACTTGTTCTCAGCGTTGCCCACCGCCAAAGCAAGAACTGCGACTAGTGCCAGAGCGATGATGTTTCGTCGTGTGATCATTGTTGTGTCTCCTCTTTATTTTCTGGATGTGGAGTTGTAGGGAAAAATCTCCCCGCAAAAGTACTACAAAGGAACTTCAATATCAATGCAGGACATCCGTTAATTACCTGTAAGCAAAAAGCATGGCATAAATAATCCAGACGATGATGCTGAATCCGATCGTTAATGCCGTCCAGCCGAACGTTCGAATTGCCCGGATAACGATGGGCGGATATGGTTCAACAAGATACTTCTCCAGTTCGCCGCTCTTGACAAGTGCCTCGTATTCTGCCGGCTTGTCGTTCTTCAATTCCTCCACCTCCATGCGGCCAGTGAACACGACAAGATCCATCGGAAATTTTTCCGGGCGCAGATGCGTATTAAAAAAGTGGACCGTGAAAATGAATCCGGTTGCCAACAACGCTTCATCACTATGAATAATGGTCGCGACATTCAACACCCACCCGGGAATAATATTGGTGAAGAACTCCGGGAACCACAACATGAAACCGGTCGACCCAATGACGAAGATCCCCCAGAACACCGCGAAGTAATCGAACTTTTCCCAGTAGGTCCACCGCCCGTATTGCGGACGCGGCCCCTTATGCAAAAACCACTTGAGGTTGCCGATGAAGTCGTGCAGGTCCTTTTTGTTGAAGAGCATCGAATCGGGGCCGAGCAACATTGTTTTCCAGGAACCGAATTCCCTCCGCTTCCGCCGCACCAGATCCGTGATGTGAGCAACAAAAACCCCGACCATGATGAGTGCCGCGAAGCGATGAATATATCCTGCCGACTCGTATCCGCCAAACACATGCGAGAGTATTTGTGCCCAACCCGTGTACGAAAACTTGAGCGTCATTCCGGTAAGGGCAAGGCTGATGAAACTCACAATCATCAGGATGTGGAGCGTCCGGTTGAGGCGCGAAAAACGCAGGTATTGCTTTTCCATCCCGGCGGTTTCCAACGCCGCTTCGTTCTGAGCCACGTTCGTATTCGTGATGTCGCCGGTACCTTCCATAGTTGACTATTTCTCTGAATGCGTTTCGTTATCGCGTGCGGCTTCAGCCGTCGGTGGGATCATCTTTGCTGCTTTCCTCGCTTCGCGTTTCATCTGCAACGCGCGCGGCAGCCACATCAACGTATGCACACCACTGAGAACAAATGTTCCCACGAGCAATCCCGTCATGCCCCAGAACGTCCAGAACAGGAACGGATATTTTTGCGGATCGTGATGTGTTGCGTGCGTCAGGTAGCCGGCGAATCGTCTGTTGGCACCCTCATGACACTTCTGACAGGTGGCAACAACATTCTCCCTGCTCAAATGCGACTTCGGGTCGGCAACGGCAAGAATATCATGCGCTCCGTGGCAATCGTAACACTTTGCTGTTTTCGTATAGCCCAGCTGTGAGACTTTGCCGTGATACGTATCGAAATACGTCTTCGCGATATCCTCATGGCACCGCCCGCACTTTGTCATGATATCGAGTTTGAAGCCTTGGGCATCTGCGCGTTGAATGGTGTGCGCACTGTGGCAATCGCTGCAGACGGGAAGTTGCTTGTCCGTCTTTCCAAGTCTCTCGTGATGAATGCTCTGTTCAAACTGTTCTTGAATGCCGTGGTGACACCGGCCGCAGGTTTCCGGAACTTTTTTGGGGTTCACACTCGAGAGCGAATCGGATTTCGGCAGGACGCTGTGGGCTGTGTGGCAATTGGTACACGTCGCGGTTACGGTCAATCCGCTCTTCATCAATCCCTTGCCGTGAATGCTCTCGGTATAGTGCGCAATAATGTCGTGCTGCTCACCGGCATAACGGACCGCGGCCTTCTCGCCCTCACGATGGCACCGTGCACACAGCTTGGGAATATTGGTTGCGAACGTGACGGATTTGGGATCGACCTTGCCGAGAACGCCGTGCGTGCCATGGCATTCTTTGCACGTCGGGCCGTTGGAATCGTTCTTCTGAACAAGCTGTCCGTGTGTGCTTTTCGTGAACTGCTGGGCTACTTCCTCGTGACATGAAGAGCAATCAACTTTCTTCGTAATGGTTTCACAGGGGCGAACGTGCGAGCTGTTGACCTCGGCATGGCATTGGCTGCACGCAATTTTCGCGTGGCGCGAGTGGCCAAGCTCGTCAGCGCGCGCATACAGCGAGCGCCCATCTTTGCTGGACTTCAGGTCCTTGTTGTCATGACACCGCAGGCAATCTGCGTTGGACATACCAAGATCGTAAAAGACCTTGCGCACTTTGTGCGGTTGATGACAGTCGATGCATGCGGGCAGCACGTGCGCCTGCTTCTCCCACAACTCGCCTCTGATAATCTTACGATGCACCGTCTCAATCTGCGCGTGGCACGTTGCACAGGTCGTTGCAATGTTTTTGCGGGCAATGGATGACGACGGGTCTGTGTGGGGAAGGATGGAGTGTGCCGTGTGGCAGGAAGCGCAATTCGGCGCAACGATCAGGCCTTTCTTCAGCAACCCTTCGCCGTGAATGCTTTCTGAAAAATTCTCGACGATGTGGTCCTGATGGATGACGCGTTGCCGCATCACCTTCGTTCCCTCCTGATGGCATTTGCCGCACAGGAAGGGAACCTTGAGCGGCGCAACCTGCGAGCGCGCATCCTTCTTCCCGTAAATCTCATGATTGCCGTGACAATCCTTGCATTCGGGGGCAAGGGGATCGCCCCGCTTGATTGCCTTGCCATGGAGAGACTTTGCATGCAGTTCCTGCTCGGCAGAGTGGCACGTTCCGCAATCGACTTTTGCGAGTTCTTCGTCATGCGGCATTTCCTTGCCGGCAAGATCCGCATGACAGCTTACGCAGGTGAGTGAGCCATGAATCGAACCGGTGAACTTCGATTCATTCACAAAAACAGAAATCGTCCTTCCCTTCCGTGTGCCGGTCGCCGACTTGTCGCTGTGGCACATCAAGCAATCGCTGTTCTCCTGCGCATGCAGTGGAACCGCGAGTGCAGAGCAACCAATCGCAACAAACACAACCAATGAGGTGAATGACGTCTTCAT
>CAYJNF010000398.1:0-4072 GCA_964370915.1 uncultured Chitinophagales bacterium | reverse complement strand
AGGCAGAAGTGCACGAAATACTTTGCCATCAGATTTCCCTTTCATCACCAACTCCACATCACGACGATTGTACGGAGACGCCCAACCGGAGTTGGTCAGAGTCAACCGAAACTGAAGGCTTCCCAATTGCATCATTGCCGAAGTCACTTCTGCCGATAGTGCCGTAAAGCGATATCCCAACCTTCGCTCTATCTCGTTCATGCAACCACCCGTGACGAAGCCACCGATGACTCTTTCGTTATAGCCGCGGTTCAAGAATGACCAACGGAGTCGAGCCATCTCATTCACGGCATTGGAACACAACGAGAATTCACTCGGCCTGCAGGTTTCTCCACCCATCGGAACAAACCGGTTGTCGAGACGAAGATACGCCTTCGCCCGCGCGGTGTCGATCGTGTTGTTGAACCAATAGGTCCCCATGTCGCCCGCATCGGCAAGGAAGCAATCATTGTGATGACCAACCCGCGCTACGAATGATCCAGAAAAGGCCTGACTGGGCTTAAGGGCTGACGTCGAATCGAATCGCAAAGAGAGAACTTCCTGTTTATGCCACGGCGTCCGTACCTGAATCATTCTATCGGCGGGAAGAGCCTCAAGCAGTCGCGTGAGAATCGCTGTTCGATTTGCCAATGACTCATTGCCGGATATCGAACTATGCCATTCACCCCATGCCCCGATAAAGCCTGCCTGCATGGCGGCAATGACGTCCTTGTTCTGGCGAAGAATGGGCTTGAGTTGTTCAATATGCCGGAGAATAATTGGCAGAGGAGCATCAGGCTCGCCAATCTCTGCCGAGTAGGTGAATCGCGGAATGCACTTCAGTCCGGCAGCGCGGATTGCCGCAAAATCATCGCTGATGTTTTGCAGAGCCTGCAGCGGAAGGTCGCCGGTGCGCCATTGCTTCAATCCAAAATATCTGAACAGCAGCGTGCACGACTGGCGGAGTGTTGCAAGCTCTGCGACATCGAGTTTCTCGTACGGGGTAATCTGCCCCACGGTCATCCCTGTTACTTCAACCTCGTAAAGTCCGCGTTCGGGATTGAGGATGATCTCGTTCGAGGGGGAAAAGAGAATGTGTTTTGTTTGCGAGATGAGATTCTGGTGTAACAGAACAAACAAGAGCAGACAATGTAGTAGATCGCGCAATGTCATGGTTACTCCCTGTTACGAGAAACAAATCCCCTCGGAACTTACTCAATAGCCGGTCGAAAAACAGCTATCAGCAAACCTGTCGGTCGTTAGAGACGAGTCAGGAGGAACGCACTCCCTCGCGCCTCACAACTCGTACCCAAGAACAAAATAGAAAAGCAGCGGCCCCTCCTGTATCGGATTGTTCGGTAGAGTGCGCGCAACATAGAAACTCTTTCCCACGGCAAATGCAGATTGGCCTATCGGCGTATCGAAAGCAAGCTCGGCCCCGATGCCGTGACGGAAGAGCTTGAACTTGATCTGTTCAGGAATTTCCGAGATGGCGCCGAGATCATATCGCACCTTCACGTAGCTATCAAAAACAAAGTCGATGGGAAGCCGGTAGCGGAATTCGAAGTTGGCCCCAAGCATTTGCCTCCCGCGCCGGTCATCCTCACGCGTGCCGAACATGGACTCACGACCGCCAAGTCTGAATTGCTGACCCAGAGGCATGGTAATGTCCGCAAACCCAAATGAGAAGCGCGGGTGGAACGTAATCCATTTTCCCCATGATGTGTAGCTCTCGTACATGAACCGCAGCGCGTTGTATCCGACATCGCTCAGAAAATTCTTCGAGGCGAATTCATAGGAGAGCTTCAGATTAACGCCGGACGTCGGGAACGGAACAGTATTGCGGCTGTCGATGACGGTTCCGAACTTGAGCAGCGAGAGGGTGTAGTGATCTTCCAGCGCGTTTGCGTTTTCTACGCTGCGGATCTTCGCGTCCTGCAGTGACCACTCAATCGTCGTCCCGCCCAAACGTTCCAGTTGTGCGCCCACAACAAGACGTCCGCCCAAACGGATATCAGAGTATTCACCCGTTAGCACACGGCCATAATGGCGGGGGCGTTTCTCGTCCGGGTCATCGGTATAGACGTTACTATTGTAGATGCCGGCAAATGCCCCGATGTTGAACGTGAACAGCGGACTGAACAACCGGTTGGAACGAAACTCCAGATTCGCCATACCATTGCGGCTGCCTCCGGACAGGGTAAGGCCAAGTTCGGTGCCAATGCCGCGGAAGTTCTCGTCGCGAATATCAATCGTCCCCTGCATTCTCAGCTCGTCATCGAGGCGAAGCCCGAAGCGAATCAACTGAGAGGGTAACTCCGCCAATCGTATTGTCAATAGCGGTTGACGGTTGGCGTACGAGACATCGAGGTATGCATACTCAAAAATGTTTGTGCTGTTGAGATTCGTCAGGCCGGATTTTGCCTTGGCGATCGTGAAGAGTTCTCCCGGCTGCAAATTGAATTCACGCAACACAAACGACCGTTCCGTCCTATCGCCCCCCTTGACGTCAATGTTATCAATGTCGCCTTCGTTGATTGTCAAAGACAGAACGCCCGATGTAGAATCGAACGTTGCGGCGCCAACACGCGCCAACGAGCAGCCGAGTTTCCGGTACATTCGCAGAAGCCGCTCTATCGCTTCCGTCATTTTTTTCTCGTTGAGAACCCGCCCGAGCAACGGACTAAATGCTAAGCTGAGAGTGTCAGTGGGAATGCGATCGTTACCGGCAAACAGCACATTGTTCAGGATGGGATGCGCAGTCAGTCGGTACACAACACGCACCGGACACTCATCCGGAAACACATCAACCTCGACGTCGGAAAAATTGCCGGTATCGAACAGCGTGCGGATATGACGGCGAATCTGTTGCGAGGTTAGTGTCCCCGTGAACGCTTCGTTTTTGATTCGGAGAAGAAGTGTATCGGGCCCTTCATCGCCAACAAATTCCGCGAGCACGTCATCGAACACCAGAATCTCCCCCTGGTGCAACGAATCCATATGAGCGAGGGCTTTGTCATAAAGAAATCGGATTGAGTCAAGTTGAAGTCGTGCCGCGCGTTCACCTTCGGCGATGAGTGAATCTATGCCCGAGAAATCCGATGAGAGATGTCGTCCCAGGTGTGGCGTGATCACAACATCCGACTTCTTCAGCTGCTCTTGATTCGAGAGCTGCATCATGATGCCCATGATTTGATCGGCGGTCTGCCAGGGGGCGCGCAGTTCATCCATGTACCGGAGACCGCTTGTCGTATTCACGGCGATTGTCAGGTCGCACCCGGCGTATTTGGCAATGTCAACCGGGATGTTCGTGACAAGCCCCCCATCAACGAGCCGCATTGTATCTTTCTCAATGGGGTTGAACAACAATGGAACGGTGGAACTCGCGCGGAGCGCTTCTGCCAACGAACCGTGATCCAGCACGATGCGTCGTCCCGAGACCAGGTCGGTCGTTACGGCGCGGAACGGAATTTTCAAATTGTCAAATGTCGGATTGGGATGGTACAGTGCCTGCAATGTCTGCTCGCTGAGAAAATTCATCAGACGCATGCCGGAAGAAACGGCATGAGGAATGACCGGCCTCAACCCCTGAAATCGCACAACAAGAAAACTCCAATCCTCTGCCAGCTTCTGGTCAATGGCAAGGTCCCGTCGATTTGCCGCATCGGAGAGCGAGAGAAGTTCGTTCCAATCCGTGCTGAGGGCAAGGCTTTCAATTTCCGTCGTCGTGTAGCCCGAGGCATAGAGTCCTCCGATGATAGCTCCCATGCTGGTGGCAGAAATAAAGTCTATCGGAATTCCATTGCGTTCAAGTGTTCGCAGCACACCAATCTGAGCCGCGCCGCGCGCGCCGCCACCGCTGAGGACAATGCCTACGCGGGGGCGCGCTTGTACGCGAAACGGATAGAACGCGAGGCGGGGTGTTGCCGTTGAATCAAACTGAGGGTGATAGGTAATTCTGGTTTGAGCCGCAAGATGCAGTGTGCACAAAAAAAAGAGGGGGAGTAGTATCCACAATACGTTGGACTGCCGCACGAGGTGAGAGCACTATGTTTGAATGATGATGTGACTGATAAAAAGGTAGCGTATTATC
>CAYJNF010000397.1:1165-4074 GCA_964370915.1 uncultured Chitinophagales bacterium | reverse complement strand
TGTCGATCCGGCGATGGTTGAATCGGATTGGAACTTGCTGAATTGGAGCAGATAAATCTTCTTCAGATCGGATTCTGTACTCTTCTCTTCGACGCGAAAATACGTCTCAGATGAAAACACGGAGAGAACGTCTTCAAACCCGGAGTTGCCCGGCGTTAAGAACCGACCAGGCGTGACGCGAAGCCTCGCACTTGTCTTAAGGTCAATAACCGGAAACAGTTGATCCGACGGCACGGTGACGGTGATATAGTCGCCATCGAATCGGGTGAGCACAAATTCGTTTTCCTCAGCAACTCCATTGCCGTTCAAATCGCCAAGATACTTGTAGTTGCCCGTCCCCACTGCAACGCGGACAAAAACGCGTTCCAACCTTGACGATCTTTCCGTCGAGACCTCGTAGAACAGGTCGGTCTCGATGCCGCGATTGAACGGCGAATATCGGGTCTGATTGCGTACCAAAACAGTTTTCAAATCACTATTCCCCAGTGCTTTGAATGCTTGAGAGAATCGCTTCTGTCGCAGCGTTACATCTATTGTAGAAGTGAGCGAATTCCATTCCGGCATCTTCCACGCGTAGTTCTGCGTAAACGCTTTGGATTCACGCGTGAGTTGGCCATTGAGAAATCTGTCTTCTGTGCGCCATTCCAAACCTGCGGAGAGCGACATGCCTAGGAAATCCCGAACCATAAGACCCGGCGAGAAGACGTTGAACTTGAAGCTGCCGCTCTTCAGCGAATCTCTTGAAAGATATGTGATGCGCCTGTTTTCATTTTCGAATCTGAAGGAAGGAACCAGATCCCCAATCTTGTACTCAACAAGCCCGTTTTGCCGCAGCCATTTGCTGCTGTTATCGGATGTTGTTTCCCTCGTTCGCACATCCTCAAGATAGTACTGGATCGTCGGAAACGATTCCCCTTTGACGTTCAGACTCGCATCGTTTCTCACGGAACGAAGAGCGTCGCCGCGGGTGATTTTTCCGTACCCTCCACGAAGTGATATCTCAGATACTGGCGAGTACCCTAATGACCCTTCCTGGGTCTCCTCATCACCGACTGCGATGGCCTCTATTCCCCATTTTCGTGCAAACTCAATATCGGTTGCACGATCGACGGGAACGAAGCGCTTGCCCACGAAGCGTTCTTTGATTCGCGCATCGAACGAGCCAATGTTTGTTCGCCCGAAAGTAACATTCCGCGGAGCATACGCTGCTTCAAAATTGAGTGCATGCCCGCGGTTATCCTGATCATCAAGTGTGGAAAGGCGGTTGGCATCGAAACGACTTGCTCCGAACTCACCCGTCACTCGAAGGTCACTTGTCGGCTTCAGATCGAGATTCACATCAAACACTTGCGAGAGTTGCGGAAGCGGAAGGAACGTCACCGGCTGGTAATCTCCGGCACCAGGACCCTTCCAGACAAACACTCCAACCGCTTGACGGATGTATTCACCTTGACCAAACCCAACGTAAGAGAAGCCCAGAACGTACGTTGCATTCTTTCCGGGGGCATATCGATAGTACCGGTATGTCGTGCCGTTCACGATTGCGCTGTCTTTAACGTAATAGCCGTTCGAATCCACTTGAACTATGCTGCCCACGGTTGCCTTCGACCGATCATCTCCGGCTCGCTCCAATATGGTTCGTGCGCTGTCGGTAATCGAAATATCGATCGGTGATTCGGGATCATCGGCTTCGTGCAGAAAAGAGAATGTAACCTTTGCCTTGTCATCGAAGAAGTTCGAGGAAGTCTGTCCCGCGATCATCGACCGGGAGAATTGACGATCCGAGTACTCAAAATCAATTGTGATGCGTGAGGCGGAAGTGATTAAACGTTTTGTGGTAAACGTGATCTCGCCGTTGGAGTAATCGATGGTGTAGTCGTTCGTTTCGCCCCGTGTTTGTTGCTCGCCATTCACGTACACCCGCTCTGTGCCTGCAATGATGATGATCTGGCGTTCGTTATTCCTCCCCAACAGCCTATACGGTCCCTGAACAGCCTCAAGCCCCTGAAACTGATTCGTGTTGAACTTGCCGCGGGTTGTAGCGGCCGATGCGATGACCGACCCATGCGAAAAACCAAATCGATAGTTGGCCGAAGCCTTGACACCTTGCAGTTTCCGGCTAAGTCTGGCAAACTCCGTTCCGACCAAATCCACGTTGAAATCTCCAAGCGTAGTGGTGACATCGGTACTTCGAAGCTCGACAAAGACTTTGTCAAACTCCTGAAGCGTTTGCGTCGTTCCTTCGGGTTGGATGGGAGTATTCTCGTCGGTCAGCGCCGCAACTACTTCGATATCACTTGCGATCTTGCCGGCAAGCTGCAAGCGCAGACCGGAGTTGAGCGTGAAGTCTCGATTCGATCCTACGGTGAACCCACGCACAATGCTGCCGCTCTTCTGGAGATTCTGCCCGAAAATATCGTCCAGGCCAAACGACGCCCTCGGCTTGGAAACGCGCAGCGTATCTCTCCCGGTCGAATCCTTGAGCACCAGAAGCCTGCGCCTGAAATACGATTCCTGAAATCTGAATGGAAAGTATTGATAGAATACCGTGACCCGATGCTCCATACTGGAGTCGGAAAAGAGCATTTGAGTCAGGACAGAATCAAACCTGATTAAGCCGATCCGCTCGTTAACGTGGTAGTCTATCCCTGAGCGGAGATGTCGAACTGAATCGAGCACAACGCTATCGGTTTTGGTCGCGATGAACTCGTGAGGAAGCTGAAATGCAGAATCCGAGTTGCTCGGACTCAACGTGATAACAAATACCGAACGTGGAAGCTGCTGGGCACGGGCCGAATGTGCAATGCCGAAGAATGCCAAAAGGATGAAGAAACCAGTGGAAGATATGGGAGGAACTCTGCTCATCTTTTGAGGAATATACGGGAATGGAAAATCGTATCAAAGATGGC
>CAYJNF010000397.1:0-1065 GCA_964370915.1 uncultured Chitinophagales bacterium | reverse complement strand
TGTACCAAAGGAGGGACTCGAACCCTCACCCGGTGTAAGCCGGACTGGATTTTGAGTCCAGCGCGTCTACCAATTCCGCCACTTTGGCTTCGGATTCACCCACTTTCGCAACGCAAACCTGCCTTGGAGTGAGTGCTCTTTGCTTGCGTCAAGATATGGAGTGACGCTGTAACTTGCAACGAAAAAAGTGGCTTCGAAGAAACCTGCAATGCATTCCTTGCCAGAGTCCGATGACCAACACGGCCACGATTTCTCCATCAAAAGAAATCCATATCAATCTCTCGTCGAATCTGAAATATCGCTGCCCCTGCCTTAGACTCTTGTTGCAAAATCTACAAACTACAACGCGACTAATATCATTTCTACAATCTGATTTGCTCATCCTTGTTGGGATTTGCAAAGTCCAAACCGCTTTGCCGGGAGAATGAAACAGCAACAGAGTCCTCGACCACTAAGTTGAAAAGCGTAGCAGCATAGAAAGCGTGAAAATTCGCCGGCACGCAGGGAACTGACGTTCCGAATTTTTCAACAATCGTTTCCCAAAAGTGAGATTATGAGTTCGCATATGGGCTGACAAGAGGAAATCACCGGGCGGAGAATTCCGGTTTGCAAAGAGAATTTAGGAAAGCTATGATCAGAGTGAGGTCCGGCACATTGGTATGGAAGTTGCGAATATCTTGACTCAAGGGGAAAGTATTAATCGTGAGGTGAGGAGATGACCATCCTAAGTATTATCGCTTATGTTTCGCTTGCCGTAGTGTTAATCCGGCTTTTCACACGACCAAGCCGTCGCGAGGAAATCGAACAACACATCATGCACAAATACTTCTGAGGCGACTGTGAAAGATTGGAACGAGTTTACGGAGTTGGTTGTACACGAGCCTGAGATTACTTCTTCTGCATTCCCTGCATCATATCAACTGATTTCTGCTTCTTGTAGCCGGCAGGAAGCTCGAACGTCTTCATGTCAAGGCGTTTCGTCTCGACACGGGTGATCTCCTGGGATTCAATCAGATGACCTTCCATCCTGGTTACTGATTGCATCGGATAGATACCCATCTTCAT
>CAYJNF010000396.1:0-4092 GCA_964370915.1 uncultured Chitinophagales bacterium | reverse complement strand
GGTGAGGCTTGCTTGCATCGTAGTAGATGCGGAGCGTCATCGCGTACCAACCCCATTGCCCCCAGTTGAAGTAATAGCAGCTTTGATTGTCGCACGATCCCTGGAGCGTGTTGGTTCCACTCACCAGATGGCTCAGAGGAATATCGATCGTGACATTCGGTTCCTGCAAGTAACACTGGCTCGACGTTGGTGTTGTCGAGAGTTCGGGGACCATGATGGAGTCGTTGCCATTGAACCGGAACCGTTTGTTTTCAGTTCCGAGATGTCCGCCCCATTTATCGATTACCAGCTCTGCTTTGGTAGCAAGCGAGAGGTCGATGCTGTTGAAGACGATGGTTGGATTCGGAAGAAAATTTGTGGCGGGTGGGCCATACGTTGTGTTCGGGTCTGTGACTCGCCAACTTTCGCCGCTCAAAACAAGCGAATACTCCTTATAGATTTCTCCCGGTTGCGGCTCGGTGAATCCCGCTCTGGAGAGGCTGATTGCAAAAACAATCGTCGCCAATGCACAGAAGGTGTTCCGAAGAACTGTGCGTGTACACATGAGAATAAGAACTCCTAAATGGTGAGATGGTGAGGAGTCAAGAGCAAATCCTGAGTCTCCTCATAGTTATCGTATGAGTATCAATCGCTTTGTCAGCGAATAGAATTTTCCGGCAGTACTTTTTGCATCCAGCCGATAGATGTAGACACCGCTGCTCATGGGTTGACCTGATGAGTTAGTTCCATTCCAGCGTGCCGTAAAATACCCAGCTTGTTGGTGTGCTTCTGTGAGAGTAGTCACCTCGCGTCCAACCAAATCGAACACAGTCAGTGTCACTGCTGACTGTTCTGCAAGGGAGTAGCCGATGGTTGTTGCAGGATTGAATGGATTTGGATAATTCTGGTTCAATGTGAACTCAGATGGTGGTGCTGATTCAGATGCAGAGGTGACGCGTGAATACCGGACCGAGATTGCCGGGCCGGGCCACATGATTTCCACGCCATGATGGATCGATCCGGAAAAGAAAGAAAAGACGTTGTTCCCGGAGACCAGCGCCGAGGTCGGAACGGTGATCTCGTTATAGGCGTAGTAGTGATTCTCGCCGACAATGGGGGCGTTCCACGCGTTGATTCTTTTCCAGTGTGTGCCGTTACCCTGACCGTCAACACCGTTCCATGTCGCGAGGTGCAGCTTAGCCGCCGTTGCGAACGCGAGTGTGTCTGCCGGCGGAATCGGAATGGTGCATGATTTTGTGTTGTTGTCGCGAACCCAAAAGCTTTCCGAGACATCAATGGGTTTGTAGAGCCTGACCGAGCCATTCGTTCGGAGGAAGGTCAGGCTGTCCACAACATCCGTGACGAACCAGATGCCGCTGTTGTCGCGGATACGCGCCACAAGCTTTACGCTACGCGATGGTTGATTGGGAACCCAATCCGTATTCCATACCACTTGCCATGGCGAAGCAGTTGCAGTTCCGATGAATCCTTTCGCTCTGACCTCAGCGTCCCAACCGCGATGGTAGTGGCGTTGCCAATCGCGATAGACTCCATCCCCGTCCACATCATAACCCTCGTAAAAAGCGAGAAACTCCACCCGGCTAATTCCCCCCTGCACGTTGGCGGAGATTGTTGGGTTGTCGCCAAAAGTTCCGCCCGTCACCTGCGATGCAATTTGACCTGTCGCATGAGGCTTGGAGGGATTGTAATAGACGCGCACGAGAATACCGTACCATCCCCATTGTCCCCAACCAAAGTCGAAGCACGTCTGACCACCGGAAGTTCCTTCGATCAGGTTGTTGCCCTGTAGCAGATGCGAGAGAGGAATCTCGATTGTAGCATTGTTCTGCTGAGTGTAGCATTCGCCGGACGTTGGAGTGGTCGTCAACTCTGGAATATTGAGCCACGCGTTGTTGTTGAACCGCATGCGCTTTGTGGTTGTCCCGGGGTGGCCGCCCCACTGATCGATGATTGCTTCGGCGCGAACTGCACCCTGGAGATCGGCAATTGCAAGACTCAAGACTGAATTGGGCAAATACGCCTGCGCTCCGGAATGAGGTGCATTCGGGTCAGTCACTCGCCAGTCCTTGTACGACCCGGGATCCATGATCTTGCAGTAGTCCCGATAGATTTCGCCAGGCTGGGGCTCTGTAAATCCGGCGTGTGCGGCACAAAAGAAAAGGAACGGCGTAAGAAGGGTCAGAATAACGGTGACGATTTCTGCAAATTGATTTCCACTCTTCATATCTCCCCCTGATGCAAAAAAGGTGATGCTTTAGATTTCTGTTTCCACCACGGCCCGTTCAGTTTTCATTTGACCAGCAGCATCCTTCGTGTTGAAACGAACGAGCCGGCAGCGAGTGTGCAGAAGTAGACTCCACTGGCATTTCGGGCCGCATCGAATGTTACTTCGTATGTCCCCGCGTGAAGTTCGGCGGCAATGAGTGTTTCAATCTCAGACCCAAGGACAT
The DNA here is from genome assembly GCA_964370915.1 of uncultured Chitinophagales bacterium. GTDB lineage: Bacteria > Bacteroidota > Ignavibacteria > UBA10030 > UBA6906 > CAADGV01. The sequence goes on along the minus strand of CAYJNF010000396.1, from coordinate 1,642 downwards.
CAAATACTTTCATCCTGACGTGAGATGTTTTCGGCAACGAGAAGGAAATTGTGGTTGAGGGATTGAACGGGTTGGGATAGTTTTGGTTCAGCTCGAACTGCAGCGGCAACTGTCCGGTCTCTTTTTCCTTCACACTTGTTGACTGATTTGCGAGGTTCTCATAAAGAACGACCCGGGGATTGTTCCATCCAATCGAGATGACATCGAGATCGCCATCATTGTCGATGTCGACGAGCTGAGCGCCATCGTGATGCTCATCGCCGGTATGGATCACCACCTGGTTCCAGCTTCCACCCACGCCATCAGCGTTTTCCAGAACGACGAGACGAGCGGTTGCAGGAGAGACAAGATTGTGTTCTCCTACCACAATGTCGATGTCGCCGTCGTGATCCATGTCGCCGACGTCGACACTCATCGGACCGGTGAGGGAAGTTGAGACTACGTGCTCAGTCCATGTGCCCGAAGGATTTGCCGGCTGCTCATACCACGCAACTTTTCCGAGAATGCTGATCGCTTCAAATCCTACAACAATATCCTCCCGACCATCCCGGTTGATGTCGGCAAGTCTGCTGCGGTCGGGGTCGCCCGCAGTTGGATTCAGAGTGAGCAGCGAAAAGGCCGACGAATCGTTCCGCAGCCATTTCGTTCCGAGGATGATGTCCTGTTTTCCATCCCTTCCAATATCCGTAACGTTGATTTCCTCATCCTGTGAGCTTGTTGAAAGTCTGCGCCATGACCACTGCGTTGTCGAAGGATCGGAGGGGACGGTCAGTGTTTGGACACCCTTTCCTGCCAAATGCCATGACAAAGCAATCTCAAGAGGATTGCCTGTAAGCAATCGCGTCAGTGCGACACCTTGCAGAAAGTCTCCGTCGCCTTGCTGGATGTTTGCGAGAATCGAGAACGCGCCGGAGCCGTTGTTCTTTGCCCATACGAACTCCGCGTTCGCCTGATCGCCAATTCCCTTTGTCCCGACAACATCCAACGCGCCGTTGTTATCGAAATCGTACACGAGGGCCATGTTGTTGAGCGGCGAACCGATGGTGTTACGTGCCCAAGTGCCGCTTGTGCTTCCCGGGTTCCTGTACCAGTGTCCGCCAGTGATAATATCCTTCTTGCCGTCATTATTCATGTCGCCGGAGGTGATGAACACGGCACGCCAGGGTTTGCTTTCGTCGATAACACGACGCTGCCATTGATTAAGTGGGTAAGGGAGGGTTCGACTGGTGCCGTTGTTAAGCCATACATCAACACGCGGCGTGTCCCAATTGAACGGCTTGGTGAGAATATCAAGATCGCCATCTCCATCAAGGTCGCCAAGCCGGGATTCATGGTTTCCGATTCCTGATGCTACCTCCTGCATTGTGAAGTTTCCGTTTCCATCGCCGAAAAAGATTCTCATTTTTGCAGCGGGGTTGCCGCCGTTCAACCGCATTTCTGCGCTGAAGATATCGAGATTGCCGTCGCGGTTGATGTCGCCGATTTGCAAAGAGTGGCCGTGATCGACATTGGTGCCGAGGAGGTCGCGAATCATCTCCTGGATGTAGGGCTTTTCCATGAGGCTCGCGTACGACCCCGGGAAGTCCACGACCGCCAGGCGCGCGCTCGACTTGCCGAAGTTCCTGACCACGATCCCGCAACC
>CAYJNF010000395.1:0-4126 GCA_964370915.1 uncultured Chitinophagales bacterium | reverse complement strand
GATATTGCTTGCAAGCGCAAAGGCAAATCTCGGCATCGATGAGATCCTCGAAGAAGTTGTCCAACGGATACCGCCGCCGAAAGGCGATACGGAGGCGCCCCTCAGAGCACTTATCTTTGACTCAGTGTTCGACATCTACCGCGGTTCGATTGTGTACCTTCGGGTCGTGGAAGGAACGTTGACAGAAGGGGAGAAGGTGAAGTTCTTCTACAACGGGAAAGTCTTCGAGGCCGAGGAAGTGGGCGTGCTTGGAATGAAGAAGGTGCGCACAGGCAAGCTGACTGCCGGTAATGTCGGCTATTTGATTGCGGGGATCCGCGATGTGCACGACACAAAAGTTGGCGACACTGTTACATCCGCATCGAATCCCGCGAATGAACCGTTGCCCGGCTACAAGGACGTGAAGCCGATGGTGTTCAGCGGCGTTTACCCGACTCAGGCGGAAGATTTTGAAGATCTGCGTGCCTCGATTGAGAAGCTGCAACTCAACGACTCCGCCCTGATCTTTGAACCGGAAACTTCCACGGCATTGGGGTTTGGCTTTCGATGCGGCTTTCTCGGTCTGCTGCACATGGAGATTGTGCAGGAACGGCTTGAGCGCGAATACAATCAGAATATCATCAACACCGTTCCCAACGTCGAGTATCGTGTGACGAAGACGAATGGTGAAGTGGTCCTCGTCGACAATCCGTCGTACATGCCGCAGCTTGGCGAGATCGACAAGGTTGAAGAGCCATTCATCAAAGCGCAGATCATTGTGCCCACAGAATACGTCGGCAACATCATGAAGCTTTGCATGGAGCGACGCGGCGTGTACAAGAACACGACCTATATCGATCCAACACGCGCCGACATCACCTACGAAATGCCTCTGTCTGAAATCATCTTTGATTTCTACGACAAACTCAAGTCGACGAGCCGCGGTTATGCATCATTTGATTATGATATTCTCGATTTTCGTGAATCGGATTTGGTGAAGTTGGACATCCTGCTGAACGGCGAATCGGTGGACGCGTTTTCGACAATTGTCCATCGGGATAAGGCGCATGAATGGGGAAAGAAGCTTTGCGTCAAACTTCGCAAGCTGATTCCGCGTCAAATGTTTGAGGTGGCCATCCAGGCTGCGATTGGCAGCAAAGTCGTGTCCCGCGAAACGATCTCGGCCATGCGGAAGAATGTGCTGGCAAAGTGTTATGGGGGTGATATTTCTCGAAAACGTAAGCTGCTGGAGAAACAGAAAGAGGGGAAGAAACGTATGAAACAGGTGGGGCGTGTCGAGATTCCGCAGGAAGCATTCCTCGCGGTTCTCTCGATGGAAGAATAGGGAAGTCACGATTCAGTGATTCGTCGTCATTACGATATGTAAGGAATGATCATGGCAAAAGAAGCTGCAAGCAAAGGAAAGTCCGGCTCGCCGTCAAAGGGCCAAAGTCCGAAAGATTTTTTCAAGGATCTTGTGTTCGTGGTCGGGGCGTTTCTGATCCTCAACAGCATGGTCCTTGCCGCCTTTGAAGTCCCTACCGGGTCGATGGAGGATGAAATAATGGCGGGTGATTTTCTCTTCGTGAACAAATTTATTTATGGCGGAAGTACGCCACGCACGATTCCCTTGACCAACGTGCGCATTCCCTGGTTTCGCATTACGGATGTTCTGCCGTTTCTCAAATGGCGGGATGTAGAGCGCGGCGATGTTATTGTGTTCGAATTCCCCGGCCAACGCGATGAAGTTGTTTCTCCAGAATTCATGTTCTACCTCAAGCGATGCATAGCCTTGAGTGGCGACACGGTGCACATAAGGAATCGCGTGGTGCACGTTAATGGAAAGCCGCTCGATCCGCCCCGCAAAGTGAAATTCAACTCGCCGCGCATCATGCCTGCCGGTTTCGCCGACGCGCGTATCTTTCCGAAGGGCGAGCCATTCAATGAAGATAACTGGGGCCCCGTTGTGGTACCAAAAACAGGCGACATCATTCCGGTAACGCTTGCCACATTGGACAGGTGGAAGACATTCATCGAACGGGAAGGGCACCAGGTGCAGACCGACGGACTGGGACGGATATTGATCGATGGTGTCGCTACGCAGCGCTACACGGTGCAACGCGATTACGTCTTCGGCATGGGCGATAACCGTGATAACAGTCTCGACGGACGCTTCTGGGGTTTCATTCCCAAGGAGAGTGTTGTTGGGTCGCCGCTGATTGTCTATTGGTCGTGGGATCCTGATCTCTCATTGTTTACCGATCCGATTTCAAAACTTGGAACAATCAGGTTTAATCGAATCGGGACATTCATTCGGTAATGTCAGCTTCACATCTGTCAGAAACGATTTCGGACGAATCAGCGGAACGGCACACATTGCGTGTGCGCGACTATATCCAGATTCTCGTCGTCACGATTTGCATTGGTCTGTTCTTGAAGGCGTGCGTTGTCGAGGCATATCGGATTCCGAGTGGCTCGATGGAGAACACGCTGCGTGTGGGGGACTTCTTGTTGGCCAATAAGTTCATCTACGGGGCACAAACACCTCGCTTTCTGCCGTTCACAACTTTGGAAATTCCACGTCTCCGCTTTCCGGCTCTCCGTTCACCTCAACATGGTGACATTCTTGTGTTCGAGCTACCCGAGTATGCCGAAGATCTTCATGGTCAGGGAGTTCTAAACTATGTGAAGCGCTGCGTCGGAGTTCCCGGAGATACGATTACAATTATCGATCGGCGGATATTCGTCAACGAATCGGAGATGGAGCTTCCGCAGGATGTGAAGCTGAGCAGGCAGTATATCATCCCCAAAAAATTCGGTGACTCGAGAATTTTTCCCAAAGGGTCAAGTTACAACGAGGACAACTACGGGCCGATTGTCGTGCCGAAGAAGGGGCAGATGGTGCAACTCACCCGGGGATCGTATCTCACATGGAAAGACGTTATCGAACACGAGGGTCACTCGGCACAGCTTGATCGGAATGGAATTGTATTGATTGATGGAGTCCCCCGACAATCGTACACGCCGGAGCACGATTACTATTTTGTTATGGGGGACAATCGCGGCAACTCGCTCGACAGCCGGTTCTGGGGCTTTGTGCCCGATGATCTGATCATTGGCAGAGTGATGGCGATCTATTGGTCGTGGGAAGAAAATGTCGGTGACGGATTTGTCGGTCGATTGAAAAACGTACGGTGGGATAGAGTTGGCAAGGTTGTTCATTGAAACAGACAGGTGATGAGAGTTAGTGATGGCTTCGCTTTACGTACACATTCCGTTTTGCGAGAAGAAGTGCATCTATTGTGATTTCTATTCCATTGAGAATTTTTCGCCGATGGATGACTTTCTCCGTGCTCTCCACCATGAGATCGATTTGTATGCGTCGTACGGGGAAGAGGCGACCTTCGAGACGATCTTCTTCGGTGGGGGAACCCCATCATTACTGACACCAGAGCAGTTGGAATCGGTTCTCGTCCATCTCGCATCGGTGTTCACGATTGAAAAAGACGCGGAAGTGACAGTCGAGACAAACCCCGGCACCGTCACCCGTGACAAGCTTGCAGCATATCGGTCGATGGGAGTAAACAGGCTCAGCGTCGGCATCCAATCGTTCCATGAGAACGACTTGAAATTCCTGAGTCGCATTCATGATGCACAGCAGGCGCTTGACTGTGTTGAGCTTGCCCGAGAGGTGGGATTTGAGAATCTGAGCGTTGATCTTATCTATGCGTTGCCGGATCAAACGCTCGATCAATGGGAGCAGAACCTGCATACGGCCATCGGTCTGAATTCCAATCATATCTCAGCCTACGGGTTGATTGTGGAAGAGAACACACCGCTCATTCGCATGGTGCATGCGAACATGGTATCGCCAAAACCTTCCGATGACGAGGCGGAGTTCTACAAATTCACGATGGCTTTCCTGCAGGATCGCGGCTTTGAACACTACGAAGTGTCAAATTACGCGCGGGCCGGATTCCGGTCGCGGCATAACTACAACTATTGGCGACATGAAAACTATCTCAGCTTCGGTCCATCGGCGCACTCATTCTGGCGGGAAGACGGCAAGGCGCGCCGATGGTTCAACATTGCCAACCTGTCGCATTACTGTTCTCATCTCAATGAGGGAAAGCTTCCGCTTCTCACC
>CAYJNF010000394.1:0-4133 GCA_964370915.1 uncultured Chitinophagales bacterium | reverse complement strand
GGGACTGCGACCGGTTCTGCGCGACCATTTTACCCTGATACTGACCGAAATGCCTGGCATCGGGCATTCACCCCTGCCCCTTTCATCCGCCCCATATCTCGATTCTGCCGTAAATGAACTAGACTCGCTGCGCGCCTCTCTCGGCTTCGAGCGCTGGTCGGTGCTGGGATATTCCTCGGGATCGCGGGTTGCGGAGCGGTACGCGCAATGTCATCCCGAACGCGTCGAACATGCCGTCTTCCTTTCTCCCGCGCAGACGGCAGCGCACAAAGCCTTTGGTTTACGCAGCGCCATTTGGTTGGATCACCGATACCCATGCATGGGGAATTGGGTGCTCTCGGGATGGCGCATCCGTTTTTTGATCGACCTGCTGGGACTCAACTTCAGGCACCCCGAGTTACTGCCTGCCTGGTTCGAGGAGATCACCTCCCAGCCCGTGGATATCCTCAAGGAAACCCTGCGCACCATGCCCAGGGGCGGCTCCAAAAAGTTTGATATTCCCGATGTGCCGTCCCTGTTCGTGTGGGGCACCCAGGATCTGATCATGGACAGGCCCCGTCCCCTTTCAACGCGCGACCGTTTGATCCGCGCCAATCATTCCGCGCCGCAAACGGACGTGGGGGAAATTGTAGAGGTGGTGCTGCCGTTCTTGAAATCAAACCGTGGGGCGGATTGGTAATCCGCCTCTTCGCGGGATGCCACATCGTATCCGCAGGGTATCCCGCGCCACGATTTATTTGATCAACGCCTCGGCCTGACCCAGCAGGGCGTCCATGACGCGATGTTTGTGCCTGCCGTGCATGGGCATGGAATCCATCTCGGCCAGTGAAAAATATCCAGCCTCGGTGGTTTCGTCGCTCAAGCCCAATTCGCCGCCGATGACTTCCACCTCGAAGGACAACACCACGAAGAAGGCCTTGTTGCCATCGCTGTAGATGACCAGTTGATCGGGGTCGCTGTACACGCCGATCAGGCGCGTCACGCGCGCGCGCAGTCCCGTCTCCTCCCACACTTCGCGGAGGCAGGCTTCCTCGACCGACTCGCCCGCCTCCAGGCCGCCGCCTGGCACACACCAGCGGCCATTGTCCGTGCGGCGAGTCAGCAGCACCTTCTCACGCGCCTCGTCGAAGATGACGGCGCTGCATCCCACGCGCAGCTTGCCTTCCTTGCCCAAACGTTCACCGTACAAAACCTGTGTCATCCAGCCTCCGATAAAAAATTGTGGCGACAAATCGTCGCCACAATTTTATCTGATGAATGTTCCGTTTCGCAGTTCCACCAGCGTTTGCTGGATTTCCTCGACCGTGTTCATCACAAACGGCCCGTACGGGACGATCTTTTCCTTGAACGGCGCGCCCGCAATAAGCATGAAGCGCACACCCTCCGCTTCGGCCTGGATCTCGATCTGGTCACCATCCCCAAACTCCACCATGCGGACGGCTACCACCGCTTCCCCATCCGCGCCGAAGCGGCCCCGGCCTTCGAAGACGTAGGCGAGCACGGTGTGTCCGCTTGGGACGGGGAGCACGAATCTCGAAGCGGGATCCAGCCTGACGTCCATGTAAAGCGGGGAGGCGGCGATCTCGGTCACGGGACCGCGCTGCCCGCCCACTTCCCCGGCCACGAGGCGGACGGTGGCCCCATCCACTTTGACCGAGGGGATCGTGTCGGCGCTGACTTCCTGGTAGCGCGGCTGGCCCATCTTTTGGGCGGCGGGCAGGTTGACCCACAGTTGGAAGCCGTAGATGACGCCGCTGGTTTCACTGCGGCGGGGCATTTCCTCGTGCATAATGCCGCGGCCGCTGGTCATCCACTGCACGTCGCCAGGACCGATGACGCCGCTGTTGCCGAGGCTGTCGCGGTGGGCGGTGGCGCCTTCGAGCATGTAGGTGACGGTCTCAATGCCGCGATGCGGGTGCATGGGAAAGCCGCGGATGGGCCCTTCGAGCGGGTCGTTGAAGGCGAAGTGGTCGAAGAGTAGGAAGGGATCGTATTCATTGCTGGCGCGCGGAGCGATGGAGCGTCGCAGTAAAACGCCCGCGCCTTCCATGGCAAATTGAGGTTCGATAATTTGGGAGATGGGTCGGTTAATCATGCGCTTTGGACGCGACAGGAAAGGAAGAACTTACGATGGATAAACTCTTGCAAAGGTTTGGCAGGAACAATCTTCGCAAGATTGATTCTGGAATTCTCTACCGTACAAAACCTGCATCGGACGCAGACGAGCGCGGCAAACGCGGAAAGATTTCAAAAAAAAATCAGCGTCCATCCGCGTTAATCCGCGTCCTATTTCCAAAATGACGGTAGAAAAATCTGGAAGACGTTTTACTTCCTTTCGTTCAACTCATCCAACGTCTTCTGCGCGCGTTCACGCACCCACAGGTATTTGTCCATCGCCAGCTTCCTGATCTCGCCTCGTGCAGAGGTTGCCTTCAACGGAGACAATGCCTCGACGGCGCAGTAGCGCACGGCAGGCTCGGGGTCGGTCAGCGCGGCGGTGACGGCGGGGATGGCCCTGGGGTCAGCGATCATGCCGAGGGCGCGGGCGGCGGCGTAGCGGGCGTCGGGATCGAGATCCGCGCGCATGGTCTCGATCAGCGGCTCGACGGCGGCGCTCCCGATTTTGCACAGACTGAAGATGGCGAAGGCGTGACGGGACGGTTCGTCCAGGTCGGCCAGCAGGCGGTTGATCTCGTTCTTTTGCTCGTCCTGTTCGGCTTTGGCGAGGGCAGCCTTGCGCCGCTCGTCGTTGATCTTTTTCAGGCCATGCCAGGCCTGCCGCCGCAGGATTTCCTCCTGGATGTTGACCCCGCAGCCCTCACAGGTTTCCACGTCGACGGGGTTGGTGCGGTAACAGATCGGGCAGTCCACCGTCAGCCTTTCGCCGCAGTGTGTGCAGTAGCGCTGGAAGGGACTGTTGACGGTCTGGCATTTGATACAGACGTTGGGGTGGTCGCGCTCCTCGACCGGCGTCATGATGAGCAGGGAGCCGCAAGCCTGGCACTTGAACGGCTGACTGGAGATGGCGTTTTTGGGGAGCGGATTCCCGCAATTGGGACAGTTGAGGCTGGTGATATTCATCGACCCTCGTTGGGAGAAGTGGGATGGTTCCATTATACCGTTTTCAGACCTCACTCTTCCCCGTCTCATTTCCTGTCTGCCCCGCCACGAGCCTGGTCACCACCCAATGATTCTTTCCAAGCCTGCGGGTTCGTTGAAATCCCAGGCGCTCGAAGAGCGAAACTGTCCCGTTATGCAGAAAAGACCCCGAGACCGGGCGGCCTGCCACGTCCTCGGGATAGCTTTCGATGATGCCGCCACCGAGACGGGCGATTTCGTTCAAGGCCCCTTCCAGGGCAATGGAGGCGACTCCCTGGCCGCGATAGGCGCGGTCTACGAAAAAACAGGTGATCCTCCAATCTGGAAGTTGGGTCAGGCCGTTTTGATAGTCCCGCTTGTGCTTGATGCGTGGAAGTTCGTCCGTTGACCCAAACTGACACCAGCCGACGGCGGTCGATCCGTCGTACACCAGGGCGGCGTGCGCCCGGCCTTCGCGGACTCGGCACTCTTTTTCGGATCGATTTTGCGCAGCGGATTTGGCGCGCCCGACTCCCTCCGGGTGAAAGGCCATGCACCAGCAGCCGCCCCAGATCCCGTTGTTTTTTTCGACCAGCCGCGCAAAGTCCGGCCAGGTGTTTTCATCCAGGGGTTTCACGGTGAAATCGGACATCGGCGCCCCCTGTCAGCTTTTGGGGCGCCAATATTTCAGGTCGTTGAATTGCTGCTTGATTTGTTCGAGATAGGTGAGGAGCGCCGCCTTCTCGCTGCCGCGATTGACATATTCGATGATGTTCAACAGGGTATAACGGAAGAACTCATTGACGTTTTCCTCGCGGTGATACGCCTGCTGGATTTCCGCCTCCGCCTGTTGTTGCTCGATGAACTGCCGTTGGATCAGGTTGTCTGCCCGTCTTATCAGCAGGAACAGGATGGCATACAAAAGGATCAAAATCAACGCGACCCCAATGGCAATGTTCCTCTGGGCGATTGCAATATGCTCCAACAAGGGAGTCACATCATCATAGCCTTCGAATACGCCTATCACGCCCGAGCCGCCTTTTTGAATGGGGACA
>CAYJNF010000393.1:0-4151 GCA_964370915.1 uncultured Chitinophagales bacterium | reverse complement strand
ACTTTCTCGATAAACTCACATCCCGCAACATCCGTAAGACAATGGTGCACGGTTGAACACGAGAAATTTCCTAAACAGATGATCACCGCACTTCTGCTCGGCATACTCCTGGGCTTTGTGCTCTCGATTCCGCCCGGACCGCTGGCGCTGGCGTTCATGAAGAAGGCCGTCTGCAAGCATTACACCGACGCAATGCAGGTGGCGACTGGCGCCGCACTGATGGATGTGTTCTACAACCTGCTGGCGACATTCGCGTCGTCTGCCCTGGTCGTCTGGTTGAGCGATGTGTTCCTCCAGAATCGCTGGCTCTCGCTGATGTTTCAGGTTCTCTCCTTCATGATCCTGATTGTTCTCGGTATCCGCTATCTCCGCGACAAACACAACGCCGCAGCCGAACGTCATTACATCGAGCGGGAACGAGCACAGGAGGAGCGCGCCAGAAAAATCGGGCGGGGGTCGCCATTTCTCCTCGGCACCCTGATCGCGTTTACCAATCTCGCGACCCCCACATTCCTCCCGTCCATGATCGCGGTGATCAGTTATTTTCACGCAGAAGGAATCATCGAACGAACAGTGTCATCCAACCTTCTGTACTCCGCAGGATTCGGGATGGGAACAACGGTGTGGTTTCTTCTGATTCTGCGATTCGTGATGAAGCATCACGACAAACTCACACCGGGATTCATTACGATGGTCTACCGTTTTGCCGGTGTGGCGTTCATTCTCTTTGCCATGGCCCTGGCGTATAACGTTCTGCAAACCTACACACTTCTGTACTAACGTCATCAACAACAAAGCGGAGGCACGCATGACCCTGCACGAGATCAAAACGCTCCACGCGTACAACTCGTGGGCGAGCAATAGGCTCTTCGATGCACTCGCCACCATGACGCCGGAGCAGTATACACAGGACATGAAAGGAAGTCATGGCGGCATTCACACCACGCTCATCCACATGGTTGGCGCTGAGAAACTCTGGCTTGAACGATTCCACGGTGCGCCGCAGCCTTTCCTGACGGTGGCTACTGCAACGTCGCTGACCGAGCTGAAGACGATCTGGGAGAAGATTGGCTACGACACGGCGAAATGGCTTGGTATGATGACGGACAAAAAACTGACGGAGACATTCACGTTCAAGACGCTCAAGGGCGATCAGTTCACACACATTTTCTGGCAAGCCTTTCAGCATGTCGTCAACCACTCAACGTATCATCGGGGACAGGTCATCACGATGATGCGGCAACTCGGCGTGAAACCGCCGACCACAGATCTCAGTCTGTTTTATCGTGAAACGAGAAAGTAAAAAAGCGGAGTGATGGGTTTGTGGATTGATGGATGATGGAGAGTCGGCGCGTTGAGGAAGCAAATCCAACTCTTTCACTACTCCTCAAGGACGAATGAGATACGTCGCGCTCACACTTAGAATTCTCCTGCTCGCACTCGCGTGCTACTTGCTCTGGTTTCTCGCGTTCGAGTATTTCCCTGCCGATCCGCTGGGTTTTCAACCGCCATTTGTTTTATGGATTATCGATACGATCAACCTCTTCATCCATGAAGCCGGACATCTGCTTTTCCGGTTGTTTGTACAGACATTGTATATGCTGGGGGGATCGATCACGCAATGCCTGATCCCGCTGGTGTTGGCAATCGTCACGTGGCGCGAAAAACCGCATCAGGTTGGCTACCCGCTGTTCTGGTTCGGAGAGAACTGCGTCAACGTGAGTGTGTACATTGCCGATGCACCGTACAAAAATCTGAAGCTCATCAAAGAGGGTTTGATCCACGACTGGAACTGGCTGCTCTCGGACCATCTCGATTGGGCTGAGCCGATGGCACTGGCATTTCGCGCATTGGGGCTGTTGATGTGTGCCGCATCGATTGGGCTGATGACGTTCTACGCCATCCGCGACCTGAAAGAAAGTTGATAAACTTCATGCCGTATTGAAATTGCTTGGGCAGTCCCTTATCATCTGAGAGTTATTGCATCCATAAGCGTCAAAGGATTATCATGAAACCATTTGGACTTCTTTTCTCGTGTGCGCTCAGCGCCCTCATTGTCTCGTTCGCAACGGCACAATCCGCCAAAATCGATTTCCGATTTCACTTCCTGAAACAACAGGCCGAGGCAATGCAGCTATTGGTCGCTCCCGTTCCGGCAACCATTCGGTTTGCCGCGAAACCGTCAGAGCTGCTGCTACAGAATATAGAACAGATGGGTGCGCGTTTCGAATGGTACAATGGCAAACGCCTCGGGACGGAGACAATCTTCCCTGTTCAGGTAACGTTCGATGCCGTGCAGCGTCTTGCGGATGTTGATGAGATTGTTTCCGTGCAGCCGTGCTGGCGGCCTGTACGCGTGCCGCCGCTCGATGTGAGTCGTCCGCAAGTGCAAGCGGATACGGCGTGGCAGCGGAACGATCAGCGAGGCAGAAAAATCACGGGCAAGGGAGTGCTCATCGCCGATTTCGATACCGGGGTCGATTTCTTTCATCCGATGCTCTGGTTCGCAGACGGCGACACACTGAACTGGATCGACGTCAATTTGAACGGCGCGTTTGATTCCGGTACTGATGCCGTCGATAAGAATCGGAATGGGTCGTCCGACGCAGGAGAACTGCTTCGCTACAGAGAGATCTCCTACAGCGCCAACACAGCAGGCGTCTACGATGCAAATCTTGATTTTCTCTATAACGATGTGAACGCCAACGGGTCACGCGATTTCGGAACCGGAGCAGGTTTCACCGAGTCATCGCCAACGTACGGTGAACAGTGGTTTATAACGCTGGATGCAAACCTGAATAATCGGCTTGATGTTGGAGAGAGAGTTGTGGGATTGAAGACGTCGAAGATCCGAGCAATACGCGAAGCTAATGGCACAGTGCGAAGGCGGGGCATCGATCTCATCAGTGCAACGCCCGATAACCCCTCGTACGGCGGGCATGGCACCTCCGTTTCTGGAATCGCTGTCGGTGGGGTTGCCCGCGTGCACCGATTAGCAGGTATCGCCCCGGATGCTGAAATGATTTTCGGCACCGTCAACTACCTGAACGCGCCGCGATTCTTCACGGAGCTTGGCATCCTGATGACATGGGCACAGGCAGAGAGTGCAAACGTGATGCTCGTCGAAGATGGTGAATGGGTGTGGGAATATCTTGATGGCTCGTCGAACGAGGAGATCATGATCAATGAACTCGCGGCAAGCGGCATTGTACAGGTGATGCCGGCAGGAAACCTCACGGGCGGCGGCATGCAGAAGGCCATGACGGTCAATGCAAACGATTCAACGACCGCGACATTCACCGGCGGTTCCTCATCCGAGGTCTGGCCCTCCATCCGGTGGAAAGGAAATGCAACCGATGTTGCTGTGAAGCTGCAGGTCGGGGCGAGCAGTTTTGTTACGCTGCCCGGAGACGGATCAGCAATCGTGATTGGCGGGAAGTCAGTGTACTCAAACAAGAGCGTCTCGTTGCGGGGAACCGTGATGATGGTTGTGTACATTGCAGCAAGCGGCAGTACCACGTACAATTTCCGCGTTATCAACACCTCGGGCGCGCAAAAACGCATCGAGGGGATGCTGGGTGATAACGGCTTCAGTTGGAGCGGACTTGCGCGATGGTCGTCGCCGACAGAAGATAACACCGCCACATGGCCTTCAACAGCCGATAGCGCCATCGGCGTGGCCGCCTATAAGAACAAGTCCGGCGATACGAACATCAACACATTCAGCGGTCGCGGGTCGCGTATTGACGGCGCGCGGATCGTCGATGTGGCGTCGCCGGGAAGTACTGTGTATTCCATCGGGCGGAACACCACGTACGTTGCGTTTGGCGGGACAAGCTCCGCGGGACCGCACGTTGCAGGTGCCGCCGCGCTGCTTCTGCAGGCCGATACAACGTTGCGGCATCGCGATGTGCGGCGACTCTTACGCGCAGGCGCCATTGCCGACGGCTTCACCGGCACAGTGCCGAACACCACATGGGGATACGGCAAATTGCGGATCGCCAATTCACTCAACAGTATTGTCACGGATGTCGGGGATCGACCGGATCAGCCGGTGGTGTTCTCGCTCGGGCAGAATTATCCCAATCCGTTCAACCCGAGCACAGAGATCAGATATCAGACGTCAGAGGTCAATCACGTTACGTTGAAGG
>CAYJNF010000392.1:0-4159 GCA_964370915.1 uncultured Chitinophagales bacterium | reverse complement strand
AAACATGGTGCGAAATCCCGTGATGTTTGTGGTGGAGGTCGGGAGTGTGCTGACTACCATCCTATGGTTTCAGGCGCTGGGCGGGCACGGTGAGGCGCCAGCGTGGTTCATCGGCGCAGTTTCGCTCTGGCTCTGGTTCACGGTACTCTTTGCGAATCTTGCTGAGGCGGTTGCCGAAGGAAGAGGGAAGGCACAGGCGCAAGCGTTGCGCAAGGCGCGGCGCGACACTCCGGCAAAACTTCTCGGGGAGCCGCGACATGGTACGACGTACGACAGTGTTGTCTCGACGGAGCTGAAAAAGGGGGACGTTGTTCTTGTCGAAACAGGAGAGGTGATCCCTGCGGACGGAGAAGTAGTTGAAGGTATCGCGTCCGTCGATGAAAGTGCAATCACAGGTGAAAGTGCGCCGGTGATTCGCGAATCCGGCGGCGACCGGAGTGCCGTTACCGGCGGAACGAAAGTCCTGTCCGATTGGCTTGTGGTTCGAGTGACGATCGAGCCGGGCGGCGGATTTCTGGATAGAATGATAAAGTTGATCGAAAGTGCAAAGCGTCAGAAAACTCCGAACGAAATCGCTTTGAATATTCTGCTCGCCGCGTTCACCATTATTTTTCTGGTCGTGTGCGTAACGCTTCTGCCGTTCTCCATCTACAGCGTCGACACAGCAGGGCAGGGTAGTCCCATTACGGTGACGGTGCTCGTTGCGCTTCTCGTCTGCTTGATTCCGACGACGATTGGCGGATTGCTTTCCGCAATTGGGATCGCCGGCATGGACAGAATGATCCGGCATAATATTATTGCGACTTCGGGCCGCGCAGTTGAGGCGGCGGGCGATGTCGATGTGTTACTTCTCGACAAGACGGGCACGATTACGCTTGGCAATCGGATGGCGTCGGAGTTCATTCCCTCAAACGGAACGACAATTGACCGGCTTGCCGATGCGGCGCAACTTGCGTCCCTCGCCGATGAAACGCCGGAGGGACGTTCGATTGTCGTCCTTGCAAAAGAGAAGTACGGATTGCGTGCACGTGAAGTCGCAGAGCCGCACATGCAGTTTATTCCCTTTACGGCGCAATCTCGCATGAGCGGCGCCGATATTCCTTCGGAGAATGGTCACGGTGCACGGAGCATTCGAAAAGGCGCGTCTACGGCTATTCGAAAATTTGTGGAAGCGCAAGAGGGAGCCTTTCCTGCGACTGTGCAGGCGATTGTGGACGATATCAGCAAGCGTGGCGGAACTCCGCTTGTGGTTGCCGACAATCGCGAGGTGCTCGGCGTGATTCACTTGAAGGATGTCGTCAAAGGCGGAATCAAGGAGCGCTTTGCACGCCTGCGCGCAATGGGAATCAAAACCATCATGATTACGGGCGACAACCCGTTGACTGCCACGGCAATTGCAGCCGAGGCCGGTGTCGATGATTTTCTTGCGGAAGCAACTCCCGAAGACAAGCTGAACCTCATTCGCAATCATCAGAAGGGCGGACGCCTGGTAGCGATGACGGGCGACGGAACAAACGACGCCCCTGCTCTTGCCCAGGCAGACGTTGCGGTTGCAATGAACACCGGAACTCAGGCGGCACGCGAAGCTGCGAACATGGTCGACCTCGACAGCAATCCAACAAAACTTCTCGAAGTTGTCGAGATCGGCAAGCAGCTTCTGATGACACGAGGAGCGCTCACGACATTCAGCATTGCCAACGACGTGGCGAAGTACTTCGCCATTATTCCGGCGGCATTTGCGACGACATACCCTGTGCTCGGAGCGCTGAACATCATGGGACTCGCAACACCGGAGAGTGCGATTCTTTCAGCAGTGATCTTCAATGCACTGATTATAGTTGCGCTGATACCTCTGGCGCTTCGCGGAATCAAATACACTCCGATGAAGGCCGCGAATCTGTTGCGCCGTCATCTTCTCATTTACGGACTTGGCGGATTAATTGCGCCGTTCATCGGAATCAAGCTGGTGGATTTGGTGCTCGTGGCGCTGGGCTGGGTGTAGTTCGGATTCATAACAAACTGTTCATTGACTTTCGGGAACCAAGAACGAAATGTCCAAGAAGACGAGATCTCTTCTCACTCTTACTGTCACGCTGTTCAGCGTTCAAGTATTCGCTCAAAACTCGACAACAACAGTCAGCGGGTTTGTTGATGCCTACTATGCGTACTCGTTTCTCAGTCATCCGTTGCGTGACAGATCATTCACGACGCAACCCCTGAAGCATAACGAGTTCAATCTGAATCTTGGAGCGGTTGATGTCAGGCATCAGGGAGAGAAGGTACGCGGAAGGTTTGCTCTGCAGACTGGAACGTACGTACAATCAAATCTTGCCGCTGAGCCGGAACTCCTGAAGCATATACTCGAAGCGAGTGTGGGTACACGTTTCGGCGAGCATGTGTGGGTCGACATCGGGATCTTTCCGTCACACATCGGATTCGAGGGCATTCTTTCGAAAGACAACTGGACATATTCACGTTCACTTCTAGCCGACTATTCGCCGTACTACGAAGCTGGGGTGAGTCTGACCGCAACGGTATCCGAGAAAGTCACGTTGCGCGGACTCGTTCTGAACGGCTGGCAAAATATCGGCGAAACAAACAACGACAAAGCGTTTGGTACTCAAATACAATACAGACCGGCAGATGCGCTGCTACTGAATTGGAGTTCGTTCTTCGGAAACGAACAACCGGACACATCAGCATCGCGATTGAGAATCTTCAATGATCTCTATGCTGTCTGGACGGTGTCGCAGAGCTGGAATGTTGCGGCTGTTTTTGATTTTGGTCTCCAGAAACAGCCTGGAGGCACATCATACGATGGTTGGCATGCAACGTCACTGATGGCGAAGCACACAATCAACGATCAATGGGCCGTAGCGGCACGTGCGGAGTATTTCTTTGAT
Source organism: uncultured Chitinophagales bacterium (assembly GCA_964370915.1). Taxonomy (GTDB): domain Bacteria; phylum Bacteroidota; class Ignavibacteria; order UBA10030; family UBA6906; genus CAADGV01. The sequence continues at coordinate 1,256 of CAYJNF010000392.1, read as the reverse complement.
GAGAAGGGAGTACTGATTGCGACCGGATCGCCGAACAACTTCCGCACGATCAGCGGTTCGCTCAATCTCGATTATGCCCCTAATTCGAATCTGTTGTGGAGAATTGAAGGACGCGTGTTTAGTTCAAAGGATCCTATTTACCCATCACAGACGGGTCTTGATGAGACGGATGGTTTCATTGTATTGTCTGCGGCGATTTCATTGTGAGGGTGAATTGTGCATCACGGAGGAATCATACAGCACCATGGAATCCTTCACGTGCCGGTGCGAGAGTTGATCCGCGAGTTCTTTTCAGAAATCAGCGCGCACTTTGCACAGACTAATCTGGCGGTGACGGAAGGCAAGGCGCTTGAGCAGCTCAAGGAGCGGGTGGTCGGCCTCTTCGGAATACGAGAAATAAGCGTCGAGGAATCCCGGTGGGAACGCCGGGGACCTGATATCAAAGTTACGTTCCGGAGTTCGGAGCGCATCTCTCCGCTCGTGGAGCGCCTTATCCATCTGAATATTGAGCGTGTGAACAGGCGATTCGGAACGCGGATCAGGTGGTCTCCAACGTGGCGCATGGACGAGCATGGCGATAGCACGCGCAATGAAGATGGAAACTTGAACGAGAAGGAAGACCTTTTATGACAACTCCAATTATCATGGGAATCGTCCTCATAATCTACATCGGGACTTGCGTGTATCAGTTTAGAAAACTGAATCGCGATGATGACGACAAACATATCTCGAATCCCCTGTAATCGGAGAAACCCCTCCTTTCGCCGTCGATTGTGTACGCTTGCCGTTGATGTATCTCTTCCCATCTTTTTCTACATTCCACAATGGAACACATCGACCAATCTCGTCATGACCCGCAGGACCTGCTCGACGCGCTTCAACGCGAAGAACAGAGTTCCCGGCGCGGTAAGCTGAAGATCTTCTTTGGCATGTGTGCCGGTGTTGGCAAGACGTACGACATGCTGAAGGCAGCACAGGTCCAGAAGTCCAAGGGAGCGGATGGCGTTATCGGATTGGTGGAAACACATGGCCGGAAAGAAACCGAGGCGCTGCTCGAAGGCCTGGCCGTCATCCCTCGCAAGCGTGTGGAGTACAAAGGCACGATAATTGACGAAATGGATCTCGACGCGATTCTCGCGAGGAAGCCTGCGCTCGTGTTGGTTGATGAATTGGCTCATACCAATGCATCCGGCAGTCGGCATACGAAGCGATATCAGGATGTGCTCGAGATACTTGACGACGGCATTGATGTATAC
>CAYJNF010000391.1:0-4162 GCA_964370915.1 uncultured Chitinophagales bacterium | reverse complement strand
GTATTGAACTGCTCAAGCAACAACACATTGACGTGCTCGCAATTGTTCCGTTTACGTATGAGTTTTCGCAGCAAAGTTCGCATGAATTCTACGAGCGTTTTGTTGTTGGGGTGATTGGTGTGAGTGAGGTCGTTGTCGGGTACGATCACATGTTCGGTCGCAATCGTGAGGGGGATATCGAAGAGTTGGTACGGATGGGACAACAGTACAATTTTTCCGTGTTTGCTCTGCATCCGTTTAGCGTTGATGGAGAAGTGGTAAGCAGTACCCGGGTGCGCAAGGCGATTCACGATGGAGATATCGTTCATGCCTCAATGCTTCTCGGTCACGACTATTCGCTTTCGGGCATCGTGGTTGTTGGTGATCGGCGCGGCAGAACGATTGGGTATCCGACCGCAAATATTCGACCGGAGTCGGGGAAGAAGCTGATTCCCGGCAAAGGCGTCTACCTGGTTGGGGTCGAGATTGACGGCAAACATTTTTTCGGCATGATGAACATCGGCGTACGCCCGACTCTGACATCCGGGATGCAAGAGACAATCGAGGTTCATGTGTTTGATTTTTCTCAGGACATTTATGGCAAGCGTGTGACAGTTTCATTTTTACGGAAGTTGCGCGATGAGCAGAAGTTTGCATCACTTCAGGATCTCATCAATCAACTCGGCAATGACAAGGCGCAATCATTACGGTATCTTGCCGAGCGTACATCCCGACAATAAAGCAATCGTCATCATAACAAATCTATCGTAGGAGCTATTGACAATGGCATTAACAAAAGAACAGAAGGCAGAGATCATCAAAAAGTTCGGCAAGAGCGGGCAGGATACCGGAACTCCGGAAGTGCAAATCGCGCTGCTGACTGCCCGCATCAACGATCTTGCTCCGCACTTCGAAAAATTTTCCAAAGATCATCACTCACGTGTGGGTTTGCTCAGAATGGTTGGCAAACGCCGTCGTCTGTTGGATTATCTCCAGGAGAAGAATATTGATCGCTATCGCAAGGTGATTGTCGATCTGAACATCAGAAAATAATCGTTGTATCCTCATTTACTAGAAAGTACAAGTGTGGTATGAAAGTAACAAAAGAAGTTACGATCGGCGGAAAAAATCTTTCTCTTGAGACCGGCAGGTTTGCAAAGCAGGCCGACGGATCTGTTATGGCACGCTTCGGCGACACGATGGTGTTGGCAACTGTTGTTGCGCAAAAAGAGGAGAAAGCAGGACTTGATTATTTTCCTCTTCAGGTGGAGTATCGGGAAAAGGCGGCGTCGGCAGGCAAGATTCCCGGCGGCTTCTTCAAGCGCGAGGCTCGTCCATCAGAGAAAGAGATTCTCTCCGCCCGGCTTATTGACCGTCCGATCAGACCAATGTTTCCCGACTGGTTCCGGTGTGAAACGCAGGTGATCGTCACGGTCTACTCGTCGGATCAGGAACACGATGGCGATGTGATCGGTGCTGTGGCGGCCTCTGCCGCCCTGATGCTTTCCGACATTCCTTTTGAGGGACCAGTCGGCGAAGTCCGGGTGGGGAGAGCCAATGGGCAATTCATCGTGAATCCGACGTACACCGAACTGCAGGCATGCGACCTCGACATTACGGTTGCCGGAACGACTGATTCAATCCTCATGGTTGAGGGCGAGGCAAGAGAAATTTCGGAGCAGGATATGCTTGCCGCTCTGGAATTTGCTCATCAGAATATTCGTACGCTCTGCTCGCTGCAGATGGAACTTGTTGCGGAAGCAGGTCGTGCAAAACGTGTCCCGCCTGTTGCACCTGAAAACGCTGAGCTGACTGCGGCTATCAATGGCATTGTTGGCGACAAGATTTCGGTGCTTGCCAACACTCCGCTGCTCAAGGAAGAACGAGCCGTCCGCACGAAAGCAATCTACGAAGAGACTCAAGCCGCGCTGGCAGAACGCTTTCCTGAACAAAGCAAACTCATCGCAGAAACTCTGCACCATATGGAGTACGTTGCGATGCGCGAGATGATTCTGCAAAAAGGGAAGAGACTTGATGGCAGGGGACTGACGGACATTCGTCCCATCGTCATCGAGATTGGCGTTCTCCCGCGCACACACGGCTCGGCGCTGTTTCAACGCGGCGAAACGCAGAGTCTTACAACGCTCACGCTCGGCACGAAACTGGACGAACAAATCATCGATGGTCTGATGCCGGAGACGGCAAAACGCTTTATGCTGCACTACAATTTCCCGCCATTCTCAGTGGGCGAAGTGGGACGCCTTGGCACCACCGGACGACGCGAGGTCGGTCACGGCAATCTTGCCGAACGCTCGCTGAAGAACATGATGCCTGCGGAAGCCGACTTCCCGTACACCACGCGCATCGTGTCGGATATTCTTGAATCGAATGGTTCTTCGTCGATGGCGACTGTCTGTGCAGGAACACTTGCGTTGCTTGATGGCGGCGTGCCGATGAAGAAACCCGTGGCGGGTATTGCCATGGGATTGGTGAAGGAGGGTGAACGGACGGCGATTCTCAGCGATATCCTCGGCAACGAAGATCATCTTGGTGATATGGATTTCAAAGTTGCCGGAACGCCCGATGGTATTACTGCATTCCAGATGGACATCAAGATTCGCGGCATCTCACTTGATATTATGCGAAGCGCTCTAGAGCAGGCTCGCACAGGCCGCATGCACATTCTCGGAAAGATGGCCGAAGCAATTTCCAAGCCCCGGCCTGATCTTTCGTCCTTTGCTCCACGACTCACGACGCTGAAAATTCCCATCGACATGATCGGTGCGGTCATCGGACCCGGCGGAAAGAACATTCGTCAGATCGTGAAGGATAGCGGAGCAGAGATTAATATCGAGGATGATGGAACCGTGGTCGTCGCAGCAACAACAAAAGAATCTGCCGACATTGCGATCAGGGCTATCAGCAGGGTAACGGAAATTCCCGAAGTCGGAAAAGTCTATCATGCACGTGTCACCAAAGTCATGGATTTCGGTGCCTTCGTGGAATTCCTGCCCGGCAAAGAAGGACTTGTCCATGTATCTCAACTTGATGTCAAGCGTGTGAACAAACCGTCGGATATTGTAAAGGTGGGGGATGAGTTCGACGTGAAGATTGTCGACAAGGACGATCAGGGACGCTGGAAACTTTCGCGCAAAGTGCTCATGGCTCATGCGCCCAAGGAACCTGACCCAGCCTAAACTGAACGCCCGACATCTGTGCTGACTGCGAAGAGATTATGAATCGACTCTGTGCTCTGTGGCTCTTCCTGCCGTTGCTGATCGGTGCGGAGGCGAAGGGCCAACATATGACGGACAAGCTTGCCATCGGACTTCAATTCGGTCCGAGTCTTTGGGTGAACGATATGAACGACCGACGCGTAAGCGCCGGCCTGGAAGGATTCGTTCGATACGGTCTGGATCAAAACGTATCGCTTGGCATCACGGGAGGTATTGAAGGGTTGCGAGCGGGTCAGTTTCCGCTCGATCCTCCAAACCTCTCCGTCGATTACCTGAGTGCAACAACAGCAATTCTGTCCGGTCAGGTGTGGGTTCATCTTTCGCCCGGCAAAGTCTTCTCTCCATATCTGTATGCGGGTTTTGGCGTTGGATTCTACTCGCGCAAAGACGGCAAGGGGAGAGGCATTCCATCAGACGAGTTCAGCAGTTCCAGCACGCTGTACATTCCGTTTGGCGCCGGCTTTGAATCGTTCATCGCAAAGAACACCGCCCTCAGCTTTGAGCTTGGCTATCGGGTCCTGAGTGAGAACACCGACAACTATGCGTCGGGGTCTGCAGACGGAATCTCGACGGCAAAGATCGGCGTCTCGTATTTCATGGGAACCAATGATGACGACGACGACGACAACGACGGGGTTTCCAACAAGCAGGAGGCCGAACTCGAACTCGACCGCAACAATCCCGACACCGATGGAGATGGCATCACCGATGGAGATGAGCTGAAGACATATCGTACCGATCCCAAACGGGTCGATAGCGATGGTGACGGGTTGAGTGATGGCGATGAGGTCTGGAGGTTTCGGACAGACCCGGTTCGTCCGGATACCGACAAGGATGGGGCAACGGACGGCGATGAGGTTTTCAAATTCAATACCGATCCGCTGAAGGTTGATACGGACAAAGACGGCTTGTCCGACGGCGAAGAGGCAATCACTTACAAGACTGAT
>CAYJNF010000390.1:0-4166 GCA_964370915.1 uncultured Chitinophagales bacterium | reverse complement strand
GGTCAGAGTGTTTCGAGTGGCATCTACTTCGCAAAACTCTCCGCCGGAACGTTCAATGCAACGCAGAAGATGACCCTGGTAAAATAGTATCACGCCTGAAGCAGTGTGCTTCACGCTCTAAAATTAAGAACCCGCAGGACAATTTGTGTCCGGCGGGTTCTGTGTTTTTCAGTAAATCTCGAAAACAAACTCTTGGGATAATCCTTGGACTTAGAACTCCAGCGCCTCTTTCAATGTAATCTCGAGGCTTTCCTTCAACTCCTTGTACGTTTTCTCCTGGCAGTTAACTCCAGGCACCTCTTCTATCCGACCTATCCACCAACCAGCTTCCTCTTTTACGACTGCCGTGTATTCGTTCTTCATCACATTCCCTCTTCTTTTTCAGTTTCTCAGCCGAGTCTCGGCCACCGTTTTGCAAGTTCGAAGTATACTGTCGCCGCAGCAAACAACTTGATGACATCCCACCAAGTAAACAGCAGGAAGCCGGAGGTTATTGACACGCCCAGATCATGCACATAGAATGTGTTGAGATGCAGAACGCCGAGCGCGAAGATCACAAGAAGCCCTGCCAACATTGATAGAATAACTGCAGGCAAGCTTTTGAATTCAGTCACGAGGTAGCCAACAACCAGGGCCGCCAACGGAAATGCCATCAAGTATCCACCCGTCGGTCCAATCAGTTTTGCGATACCAACTCCGCCCATCGCAAAGACCGGTGCACCTGCTGCACCAATTGCGAGATACAGGAGTTGACTCAACGCACCGTTCCGCGCTCCGAGAAAAGCTCCTGACAGAAGCACAAATAATGTCTGGAGTGTGTACGGAACAGGCTGATGCGGAATCTCAATGCGGGCGCCAACAGCTGTGGCTGTGGCAAATCCAACAACCCACAACGTTTGCGACCATGCACTGCTGTTTGTACCGATGTTACTCTTCGTGAGGACTGCGTGATTCTCCATGGCTTTCCTTCATGATATACTGTGTTGGTAAACGACACGAACAACGACAATGATGTGATCAAAAATACTCATTCATCATGTGAGAAGCAATTACTTGTAGGTGAAGGGCGCAATTGGTATTTTATTGCGTCGTCTCACCTCTACTTTTTCTTCACCACACACGGAGTTACTTGATGAAAGCAGTTAGACTTGCTTTCCTGTTTTGCCTTTTTCTGTCGGCGATGACCACGGTTGCAGCAGAGAATTTCAAACAGATACGCATTCTTGTCCCTGACAAATCCGCACTCGGCGAAATTTACTCGACCGGAATCGATCACGAAGGTGCTACCGGAAAGATTGGCGGCATGATGGAATTTGTTGCGGGAGAATTTGAATTGCAGGATCTCACCCGCAAAGGAATTCCCTACGAAATCGTTATCAATGATCTGGAAAAATACTACAGCGATCGGATCAGCCGCGAGCCGGCATTATCGCCAACGTGGGGAACCGGAAGCATGGGCGGTCACTACACATTCGCGGAGGTACTGCAACAATTAGACTCCATGCGGCTGCTCTATCCCAGCCTGGTCACTCCTCGCGACTCAATTGGAAGTACAGTTCAGGGGCGGGCAATTTGGGTGGTGAGGATCGGAACAATGCAAAGCCAAGACAAACCCGAAGTGTTGTACACTGCGTTGCATCACGCCCGCGAACCGGCAGGCATGATGTCGACGATTTACTATATGTGGTGGCTGCTGCAAAACTACTCCACCAATCCCGAAGCAGCATACCTCGTTAACAATCGCTCTCAATGGTTTATTCCGGTCGTCAATCCCGATGGTTATGAGTACAACCGATCGACAAATCCTACGGGCGGAGGAATGTGGCGCAAGAATCGCCGCAACAATGGCGGAAGCTACGGCGTTGATCCGAACAGAAACTACGGACCAACGTACATGTGGAATGCTCCGAATGGCGGTTCCAGCACATCGCCAAGCAGCGAAACGTATCGTGGCCCCAGCGCATTCTCGGAACCGGAGAACCAGGCCATCGATAATTTCATGCGGGGACACAACATCAAGACCTGTTTGAACTACCACACCTATGGTGCCTACCTTATTTACCCGTGGGGATATCTATCGCGTGAAAATCCCGACTCGTTGATCTACCGCGACTGGGCGTACGACATGACTGCATACAATCGCCATACCAATGGCACGGACATGCAGACCGTTGCGTATGCAACACGTGGCGGCGCTGATGATTATATGTTTGGTGATACAACAAAGCCTGTTACGTACACAATGACCCCCGAAGTGGGAATCGAGACCGATGGCTTCTGGGCGCCGCAAAGCCGGATTGTCCCGTTGGTCACCGCGAATCTCCCTATGAACAAACTGCTCGCGTATGTTGCGGGGCAGTACACCACGGTGATTTCACATTCCGTTCAGGATGCTGGCGGAAATGGTTTCTTGAACCGCGGGGAAAATTTCTCCCTTATCGCTCGCATCAAGAACAAGGGAGTAGGTTCCGCTTCCCTGGTTGCAATTCTCGCGACGAGCAATTCTCCATCAATACAGTTCAACACAACTCCGGTCGTGCTCAATGCACTGCTCCGTCAACAAGAGATTGACGTGGCGCTCACAGGAGTTGTGGCAAGCAACTCTGCTGAAGGTGTCCCCGTTCAGTTCTACGTCAACATTACCGATGGAGAAGGTTACCGAAAAATCGATACGCTCAACTATTACATTGGCACACCCACGGTGGCGTTCGCAGACAGCGCAAGCGCCGGAACTTCTAATTGGTCAACAGGAACCGGCTGGGGTCTCACAACGAGATATCACACTCCACCATCTGCATTCACGGACAGCCCGCCGGGAAACTACTCATCCAACGCAAACAACTCTCTCACGCTGAACTCACAACTGAATCTCGCCGCCTTCAACTACGCTCAGGCAAGATTCTGGACCAAGTGGTCGCTTGAGCCAACATGGGATTTCGCGACTGTCGAAGTGTCCACGAACAACGGCTCATCATGGACCACATTGCGCGCACAGCATTCGCACTTTGGTTCGGCGAGAAGTGGAAGCGCACAGCCAGCCGGTTCGTGGGGATACGACAGCTACAACCCCGGACAGAATTGGATGGAACAATCCGTTGATCTGACAAATTTCAAAAACTCACCGCTCAAGCTGCGATTCCGTTTGGCGGCAGATGGTGGTGAACAACGGGACGGGTTTTATGTAGATGATATTCGTGTCTATGGCTACACAACTTCGGCAGCACCACTTGATACAGGCATTGTCATTACACCTTCGTCGTTCATATTGAACGGACCAACGGGACGGGTGTTCAGGGATTCTGTGAAGATCAGAAACTTCACAGGCAGTTCTGTGTCAGTCGTGCTTTCTGAATCGTTGCTCACGGCTTCCGAGGCTCCCGCTATTTCGGGTGGTGGAAAGACTACGGATTTGCAAAGTCTGATCAACCGCTACCGCTCTGCATTCAAGAAGGCAAGCTGGTCAAACTTTCAGTCTGGTTCATCGTCTCATGCAAACGGACCGGACGCATACACGACAATCATAACGGATGACCGAAATGAAAATGCTGGCGGCGCTGCCGACGTGTATAGCGTACGCTACCAATTCCGGACCGGAATTCTCAGCAATTACCATGACTTCCAAATCGTGCTCAAAAATCTTCCCGACACGAACGTTGCCCTGATTGTTTCGGTAGATACGGATCAGGATTTCGGCACCGGGGCGTTCCCGACACCGATGCGTGTCGGACCAACGTCTCGCGACATCGGCTCAGAAAGAGAAATCCTGATGGATGCGAGCGGCATTCTTGTCGATTCGCTGACAAGTTTGGGACGCATTCCGGCCGGTGCTGTCATCGACCCGACTGCCGATTCCATTGCCATCATCGGCTCCCCGTTCCTGCTCAAGATTCAACGCGACAGTGTTCTCACGATCAGCACAGACGCGACAGCGTTAACCGGAGTAACCGAGAGCAGTCTGAACGATCCTGACCGGAAAATGAATATCGGTGTGCTTGCAGTCCGCCTTGTTCGCACAGCCAACCCGTTACCCGATTACGCTCCCGCAATCGGACACGGAAACATCGGAGGCGAGCTTGGAGTCTCGTGGATCAGTGAAGATACTACGAGCCTGACTGTCGCGGGAAATGATTCGGCGTATTTCCACATCGTCACGCTCGCCGCAAAAA
>CAYJNF010000389.1:0-4180 GCA_964370915.1 uncultured Chitinophagales bacterium | reverse complement strand
GCACACGACGGGCGATCTCCAGTTCTTTCGCCATACGTTCGCGCTCACTGATGCGGAGAATGTGGGAAGGAACCGTCTCCTTGGTAAATTCAAACCGCTCCCGACGAACGAACCCTACTGTCGCGACGACGAGCGGAACGCACAGCGACCCGATAAAAACCCACGATGCTTGTGTTAACTCGTGATTGGTTGACGTGAACAAGGGGATCGCGTCGTTCATTGCAATCAGAAGAAAATTCGCAACGAATGCGGTATACAAATCATATCGCAAAAAGAGATAACTGAACGCAAGTCCGAAGGCAAAGAACGCTGCAAATGTCAACGCAAGACGCAAATAGCCAAATGGCAAATCCCAGATGACAAATGCCGACATCGTCCAGATGATGGTGGAGACGAGCACACCCAGCCAGGTCTTCTTTGTTTTCTCCTTAATGTATGAGATGAAGAAGAGGCGGAAGACAATCTCGCAGAATAACGCGATGGCGATGCTCACCACAATCGGGCGAAGGGCCGGCAGATAGGCCTCGCCAACAGCTCCCGCTTCCCGGGCATAAATGCCAATTTTGAAATAGGTGTTGAGTATGTAAAGAATCGCCGTGTACGCGCCAAGGAGGATGAAGCCCCATGCATATCCCTGAACAATGGACTCTGCGAGATCGAGTGTGAAGAACTTACGATAGAGTGCTCCGTCGATTGCGGCCATCTTCCTCGGCCATGCACTGCGTGAAGAAGATTCACCGACGCTCCACGCTGCAAATGCCATCACACTTAAGAAGACATAGAAAATGAACACCGTCATGCCGAACATGGTAAGGCGCGTATAAAACTTGTTAATGTCGCCCATGGTCACTCCCGATCCAATAGTCGGGAACATGTTAAAGGCGTTGAGCATAAAAGCTGCATACACTCCCGCAAAGACAAGGAACGCGGTTCGAGTGCCGACTTCGCCTTCATGATATTTCTTGAGGAAGAGGATGACAATGAAGAAGAAGAGAAGGAACATTGCAACGAACGACGCCGTGTAGAGAAAAGTCCAATTCGATGCCGACTCGCTCAGGTCGCGACGGAATTCCGAAGATGGCTCGAGATTCAATCTGAAGCCGCCGATTTCCGTGCCGAGGGTTTGCACCCAAATAGAGCCTGTGTACGTCGTGTCTTTGTCGGCCCATTCAAAGCGGTGATCGACGCGTTTGGGCCTCTGCGTTGATGACGAAGTTCTGAGTAAATAGTTTGACAGCCTCACTCCCCGTTGTGTAAGAAATGCTTCTGCTTTTTGCAAGGCCTCTTCTTGCGAGAAAGATTGGCGTGATGCCGAATCATTGATCACGTGAGTAAACCCCAGCACTCGACCATTGGGCGACATCCACAGCCGGAATGATTCCTTGAACTGACTCGGATTTACCGTGCGGTCGTAATAGTCGATAGCCCAACTGTGTGTGGAGAGAGAGTCGGCGCGAATCATTTCATTCGCGACCTTGATGCCACTTCTGTTTTGAAAGAAGAGCTGACTTGAACCGTCGAATACAAAGTTTGCGTCTTGCTGATATGCCTCGACGTTATAGCCAAGTCCCTTGAGGAATTGCTCTGCCCGCGCGAGGATTTCGGTTCGGGTGTAGGCAAAGTTTACAGAAGCTGTTGGTGCCACATCGTTGAACAGCAAGCCGAAGGCTGTTGCGCCAATGATCGCAGCCAAAATGAATACACCAAATCTGCGGAAGAAGCCTTGCTCCATCAGGATCCCTTTGAAAGTGACGTCGATAGTAAAGTCAACGTGGCGGGCACGGATTTGTTACGAGTGAATATACGAAGCGGCCGGATGTGCTGCCAGAGCTATTCTGCCACCGCGTCCACCTCAATCTCCACCAGCATCTCGGGTACGATGAGTCTGCTGATTTCCACCATCGTTGTGGCAGGCAAAATGTCTTTGAAGAACTCGTGATGTGCCTTGCCGACTTTCTCCCAATCGCGCTCGATATTGGTCACAAACATGCGAGTACGGACAACGTCTTTCATCGATGATCCCGCTTTCGTGAGAGCGCGCTCGATGTTCTTCAGCGTCTGAACTGCTTGCTCGTATGCATCGTCTTTTCCCACGATGTTGCCAGCCTCGTCAGTTGCCGTCGTTCCCGTCACGTAGATGAACTGCCCCACACGGACCGCGCGTGAGTAACCGACGATGGATTCCCATTTGACGCCGGACGAGATGTTTTGTCGTTTCATAGCATCCTCAATCGTAATGTTTGAGTTGAGCCCAGATGGATTGGAGTGATCCTTTCAATTTCCGGCAAAGATAGATCCGGAGATTGTTTTCGTACGGCATGCTGTATTGGCTCGATACTGTTCCCGCGATCTCAACCGACTCAAAGCGATCTTTCTTGCCTTCGAGATCACCGCCAAGGATAATCACAATCTCGCCGGTGTAGTCCCTTGGTCCCCATATCCAGTAGTTGTTGTGTCGCCCGATTGATTTCGGCAGGCCGTACGTCGGACCGAAATAATCGATGGCAGCGCAACGTCCATAGTTGTCTGCGAAAATTGCGCAGGCGGATTGTTCCTCAGGAGAGAGCCGCCGGTAAACATCGGCAACTGCCTTTGCTTTGTCTTCCCAGCCAAACATGTCAGCATAGAACTGCGGAAGCTTGTCGAGTTCCTTCGATTCCGCCGTTGAAGGCGCGACGCCGAGTGCATCGGCATAACGGATGTAGGTATCGACCGGCAAGATGGGAATTGCGAAAGGTGCAAGGAGAATGCCGCTGAGAATCAACGGAACGGCAACCAGCGGCCGCAGCCATAGCCATGGACGAATGGCTGTGTACTTCTCGATTGCTACGCCTCCCGCAGCAAAGAGGGCGGCGTACGCCGGAGCAAGATACTCGCCTTTGCTGTGTTGATTCAGAATGAGAATGGTGAAGGCAGTCATGTAGATGAATGCAAGCATGCGAAATCGTTTGCCGTCACGATCGAAAAGTAAGTAGAAGAGTCCACCCAACCAGACAACAAGGGAGGCCGGATTGTTGATAAGAATCTGATCGCGTAGAAATGAGAGCGGCGTGAGTCCGGAGTATTTTCCTCCAGTGGCATTGCGAATGAACTCCAGATGGGCAAAGTTGTTTTGAACATTCCAGATGATGAAGGGGAGAAAGATCAGGCATGCAATTACTCCAGCGATCCAAGGCCACCTTGTCGTAAGCCACTCTCTCGTGTTTGTCAAGAGCATTCCTGTAAACAGGCCGGCGCCGAGCCATGCTACGCTAATCTTGTTCAGCAGGCCAAGTCCGAGTATTATGCCGAGCAGTAACCATTGTCGCTGGGAGTTGGACCCGGAGTGTTCATTCTTTATCAGCCGGATGCAAACAAGAAATGTCAATGCCCACGCCAGGTGATCGATGCTGTTAATCGAATAGCTCGAGTCCATGCCCAGCTTGATCAGCGAGAAAACTGCGGCAAGAGCTGCCAGGGCCTGTGCAAATCTTCTTCCCCCCAATTCGCGTGCGATCAAACCGATGACAAAAACAGTTGCGGCTCCGGCAAACGCCGGCAGCAGTCGCAAGGCAAACACTGAATCACCGAACAACATCCTACTTGCGCTGAGAATCCAGATGGAAAGTGGCGGCTGATCAACATACCCGAGCGCAGGATGTTCGCTGCACGCGAGATAGTACAATTCATCGCGAAAAATTCCATAGCCGGCAAATGCGTTTGTGTAAAGATGAATGAGTAGTTTGAGGGAGGCGAGTCCGAGCAGCAGAGCGTTATCGCTTCGAATGAAGCCGCGAGAAGTTGTCTCGTTGCTCATGGGGTTTCCTTGTGAGGTTGATGGACGAGAAAGCGTTGAGAGTCCGACAAGAAAACAAGAAGGCTAAGGAGAATTAGGCCGGAGTTTTCGAGGACTTTCACCCAACCAATTCTCCCGACAAAAGGATCTCTGGAAAAGCACCCACACGAAATATCGAGGCCGCGGAAAATTCCTGACATGACGCCGGCTGTGAACACAACAAGCATCAGGACGATCAGCAGGCTGCTTCCTCGAATCATCACACCAAAAATCAGGAACAAGCCGCACAGCAGTTCGACCCACGGAAGAATTGTGGCAATCGCCAACGAGAAGGTGGGACCGACGAGCTTGTAGTAACCGATGGAAACAGCGAATGCATTCGGGTCTGCTACTTTGTCTACACTC
>CAYJNF010000388.1:0-4181 GCA_964370915.1 uncultured Chitinophagales bacterium | reverse complement strand
GGGGAATGCGTTGTGCTATGTTACTGCGCGCCGTGACGCATTATCGTTCACCCAATCTGTCACGGCGCTCGGAAGACGCGAAGTTGCCGTGACAGCAAGTGAAAAATCCCCGCAACGCATGAAACGCTCCGGTCGATGACTCTTTACGAGACAGTTGATCGACTCGTCGAGCGGGCAGGCACCAATCACTTCACCAGCATCATCCTCCTCACGGCAGTGTACGCGCCACTCTGCAGCTTGTAGAAGTACGTGCCGCTTGCCAGGCTCGTCGCATCGAATTGCACGGTGTACGCTCCAGGTTCCTTCACTTCGTTTACAAGCGTCGCTATCTCACGGCCTAACAAATCATACACCTTCAGTACGGACGGGGCATGCCCCGTCCCTACGGGGATTGTGAATTTGATTATCGTCGCGGGATTGAACGGATTCGGATAATTCTGGTACAACGAGTAGGCGAATGGAACGCCGCTCGGTTCGGCAACATCGTTCGGCTGACCGGTAATGAACGCCCGCACGATCAGGTCTGCGTTGGCGAGCGGCGTCCAGCCCAACGCTGTTGTATAGTACATGCTGCGTTGAGCAATCGGTTGAGTAAGATCGCCGCCAATTCCCGGTGCACCCGGACTTGTCGGCAAATAACTCAGCACGACAAAGAAATCACCGCTCTCAATTGTCGGCGGCTCTGTGCCCGGCACAGTGACAAGAAAACTGTCGATGCCCGACGCTTGATACGACGAAGCAAGGTACGGTCCCGCTTTCAACGCGCCGGGAAATCCTGAGCTATCGGCATGAATCGAAACGTTGATCGGACTGTTGCCATTGTTGGTGAATGCCTTGACGCGATACACGCGTGCCGGATACTGTTGCGGTGTAAACCGGATCGCAAATTTGTTGTCGTTGTAGTTGAAGTCGACGACGTAGAACGCTTCGGGAATTCCGTCGTCATACACCACTTCCGCAAGCTGCGGATCGGTGACTGCAAAGTTGCCGACAGTACTGGTATACGGTCCGAAGTAGGTCTGCGCCGTAACCGTGATGGAGCCGCGTAACTTGTACTCATACCACCCTTGGGCAACAACGTTGGAATCCGTGAATGTCTGAACGCCGGTGGCAAACTGTCGGATCAACGCGCCGTTCTTGTAGAGTTGCAGTGTCGTCGGCACCGTCAGCGGGTCACCATTCAATCCTTGAGACGGGTCGGTCCAAGTCACGCGCAGGAAATTTCCTTGCTTGTTCACTGCGAGATTGGTTGGGGCTTTGGGTGGCGCCAAAAGTCTGATGGGAATCCGAATTCCGCCGAAGCCGGAAGGTGTAAACACGCTGACCATGGTTTGCGGCCACCAGCCGTGGTAGACGGGGTTGCCGGCATTGCGGCCAATCATGAAAATTCCCGCCCCGACAATCTTATCCAGTCCGTAGACCTGGAGGTGATTCTTGTTGAAGAAACTGATGGGAATGCTCACTTCGCCTGTTACGTGGCCGGTCGCTGATGAGAATGCTGTTTGTGCGTCGGTCACCGTATCAACAACTGCGTTGACACCGCCGTTCGAATAGATTTCACGGAAGCGAACAGTGGATCCGGTTGTAAAGTAGTACGCCCAGAAATTTCCCTCGCGCAGCAGCGGCTCTCCATTGATTGCTTCGAAGCGCTTATTGTTGTTGTCATCGAAATACAAACCAAACCCTTCACTGTTCTGCAACCCGTCGGTATTCAGAAAATCTTCGCCTGCGATGTACAATTTGCCTGCGACACTATCGTACTTGAAATACAAGAACGCGCTGCCCCGCGACAACTGAACGCCACCGCCATTGCCAAACACATCAGACGCGTCCACCCTGAGCGCGTCCGTCCATTCGCCCGGCGAGAGAACCCCATCGATTGTCGGAGTTGCTGTTCTGTGAGGAGTCGTGATACTGAATTGCAAAAATGAGCTATCAACAGTTCCGTACGATTCGTTTGAGTAGACACTCTCTCCCTGGCCGTAGAGTGAGGTGATGCGATAATAGTAATCGCGCAGTGGCAGTGCCGAACTGTCGACGTAGGTCAGGACGGATCCGGGGATCGTTTTCTTCAGATAGTACGGACCGCCAGACCGAACACCGCGATAAATTTTGATGCTGTCAGGCGGAGGCGGATCCGCATGAATCATGGTGGTTGCAAGACGGCGGAGTCCCCGGGATGATACTGCCGCAACAGATGCAGATGTGGTGTAATCGTCAGTTGCGAGGAGCCGCTGTTCGTCCGACATGCGTGCTTCCGGCGGGACTGACCAGTTCAATTGTATGCGAGAGTCAAGACTGTGTGAAGCGACGAGGTTCGTGGGTGCCGGACCTGTTTGCGACAGGGTTGCATTGACGTTGCGCGTCGTGTCTGTTCCCGACACCGTCACGGCGACAATTGTGGCTGCAACATATCCTTGTTTCGACACTCGAACGGTGTAGATTCCCGAGGGAACATTCTTCACGAGATATGTGCCAAGCGAATCGGTTATTGCGCTTCGCGTTGTGCCCACAACCTGGACCGTGGCGCCGCGGAAATCCGTTGCCCCGGCAAGTGCCACCGTTCCTGCAATTGCTCCGCCTCCAAGATCGACCGCGATGTTGTACACATTGCCACCATTGCCGAACGCGCGTGCGTGGACAGCTTTCCCTCCGGTGACAACACTCTTTCCATCTGCCGACATCGCGATGGCGAACATCGACCCTGGCGTATCCAGCGTGAACACTGGCGTATTGGAATTCCGCTCGAACACGTAGACGTCGGGCCGTGCATTTGCGATATCGCCCCACGTGGCAGCAGCAGCCAGCGATCCGTCATCCGACAATGCAACCTGCGCGACTTCATCTCCCACATTACCAATCATCCAGTTGGGTTGACCCTCACCAAACGTGTCGAACATGTAGATCGAGCCGTCGTAACCGGCACTCAGGAAGATCAATGTCCCGGCCATGATGGTGGAGCCGTCAGCGGACACTTCCACCGCACTTGCCCAGTTCGTAAACGCACCGGCAGGAATCTTGTACTGCCACAACAACGCATATCTGCTTTGGGCAGCATTCCAGGACAATGCCTTGACGAACCCACTGAGTTCCGCTACTGCGATGACTGTGCCATTAGCGTTCAGCGCAATTCTCGACTCCGTGTTGGCAACCTCGAATTCCGTTTTCTTTACCCCAGTAGCACCATTCAGAACCCACGCATAGAATTTTCCATTCACGACAACGGTTGATTTGTCGACACTGATATTTACTCCATAGATTCCCGAGCTTTGGCCGTCGCTGAAGTCGAACGTCCAAATTGGAACGATGGATGGAGGAGCAAACGCGTACACGCGATGAATTCCACCGGCCAGCGGCGATGCAGTGGCGCAGACGACCAGGTTGCCATCGCGCGAGACTGCGATGGGTCCGGCGCTGCGATTGTTCGGAATCTCAAAATTGAACGTCACCGCGCCGGTGCTCTTATCGAATAAGTGGATGTTCCGATATGAGGCACTCGCCACGATGTTGGCATTCGCCGACAACGCCACGAAACTCCGGTACGCCTGTGGATCGGATAATACTTCCCAGACGGGCGTTCCGCTTTCATCGTTGTGGAAGGAGACACGCGGTTCATTGAGGTACCAGCCAATGAATTGATTCCCACCATTGCTGTTGACGGCAAGGTCCTGTGCAATCGATGTTGGATGCGAGCTTGTCCACCTCACGGATGTGTGGAGAGTGTTCGAGTGCGGAATGGGCGTGCTCTTCTGTTGATTGTCGACTCCCGTCAGGGGCAATGGATTTGCCGCCGGTGTGGTCTCCATTCGTTCATGTCGAACCCCGTTGACGATGGAAGTGGATGTTGTGGTGCCGATGGATTTGTTGTTGGCGCCTGCGAGAAGAATCGCAGTAGAGAGGAGAGTCAACAACACAAGGATGAACAGACGGTTCATGGGGAGTTCCTTATATGTTGGGTGATGAGTGTGGGAAGGTAATGCCGTGTGCAATATAGCAATTCAAAAGAAAAGAAAAACCCGGCTGCGGTATATCGAATCGCGGCCGGGCAAAGAAGTGAGCCTTGATTTTCGGACGAGCAGCGTTATCCTCTGTGCAAAAATCCCGGCCCGAATATGTCAGACAGCGCCTTATGACATGCTCATCGTCCGCCGGCCGATCGGGCATTCACTGCAACGAAGGGG
>CAYJNF010000387.1:0-4193 GCA_964370915.1 uncultured Chitinophagales bacterium | reverse complement strand
CGTCTGGTGTTGTGGGGCAGTGCAGTGATTTCGGCATTGCTCATTGTCGCCACGTTTACGCGATCGGTCTGGCTTGGAGCCTTCGCCGCGTTTATCTACATCTTGTACCGCACCAGCGAGCAGGGTGCTGAGAAACTTCTCCGCCTGGCGCTCTTTGTCGTGGCGGTGGGCATCATCGTCGGTGTGGTAACGTATGCATCGCCGGCAGTGCAGGAGCGGCTCACCGGCGAAGAGAACGCAAACTTCCGGATCGTGATGGCACAGGCAAGCGTGAACATGATACTTGATAAACCGATCGTCGGATGGGGTGCAGGAACATTCGACGATGTGTCTGACCGCTATTTGTTTGATGCGATGGGCGTCTATATTACCAAGGATACGTCGCACGTTACCATTCTCACCATACTGGCTGAGCTGGGTATTACGGGCACACTATTCTATCTCCTGTTTTTCTCCTTCAACCTGAAAAGGAGAGACGTGCGGATAACCGACTTGCCGCACGATGACAAGCTCATCGTGGCAATCAATATTGCCTGCATTATCTCTTTCGTCATCAACGCATTTCTGATTGACATGCGATTCTATTCCATAGCGTATGCTTGGCTCTTTGTGAATCTCGGTTTCGTCGACAACATCTATCGCGACAATTCCGCGCTGAGGGTGTACCAGCATGACTGACCATCTTGATACGCCACTACGGATCATGATGATTTCGGACTACCCGCACAACGGCGTCGTTGTGGGCGGGATCGAGTCGGCTGTGCAGATACTGGCAAGGGCGTTGTCGGAATCGCGTGATGTCGAGAAAGTGCTTGTCGTGAACTTCCGGACGGACATCGAATGCGATGAGCCATTGGCGATCAGCGAGAAGCTGACGGTTGTCCATGTGGTGGGTCAGAAGCACTATGCACTTCCGACCAATTCGATAGTCAACGTAGTGAAGGCAAGGCGGATCGCGGCGACATTTCATCCGGATGTCGTTCACGGTCAGGGAACGGGAATGCAGGGAGATGTCGCGGTGCGGCTGGGCTATCC
Organism: uncultured Chitinophagales bacterium; assembly: GCA_964370915.1. Lineage (GTDB taxonomy): Bacteria > Bacteroidota > Ignavibacteria > UBA10030 > UBA6906 > CAADGV01. The sequence continues at coordinate 3,158 of CAYJNF010000387.1, read as the reverse complement.
GTCCGCCGTGACCATTCATGGCGTGGGCGTGTTCGAAGCCGAGCTGCGCGAAAAGAACAATCGGTTTATCGGGCCGATTCGTGTCCATCTGACAAAGAATATGACCAAGCGTGTCGAACACTCGGCGCACGTGATGATCTCGATCTCTGAATTTGATCGCGACTATCTATCGGAAAACCGCACACAGAACGTCGTCGGGATTCCGAATGCCGTTCGGTCGGAATTCTTTGAGGCAATGCCCCTGCCAACATCGGGCAAGCATATTCTGTTCGGCGGCCTGATTATTCCTCGCAAGAATATCCAGGGGTTGATCCGTGCCTTTGCGCTTGTGAAGAGTGCCGTTCCCGACGCCATTCTCGATATCGTCGGGCAGGCACCCGACCAATCATACTACAAAGAAGTTCAATCCGGCATCGACAATTCGATTCGAGAGAGCATTGTGTTTCACGGAGGAGTAAACGGAGCGGCACTTGTCACACTCATGAGCTCCGCGTGTGTTTCTGTTCTCTTTTCGATTTACGAAAATCTGCCATGCATCATCGCCGAATCGCTTGCGCTGGGCAAGCCAGTCGTTTCGTCGCGAGTAGGCTCGGTGCACGAAATGGTGCATGATGGTCACAACGGCTTTCTTATTGACTCGGAAGATGAGACAGGTCTTGCCGGGTGTCTTATTCGTCTGCTGAACGATCAGGAATTACGCAACACGATGGGCTGTCGTGGAAGAGAGCTTGCAAGGGAGCGGTGGTTGCCGGAGAAGGTAGCAACGGAGACGGTGAAGGCCTATCGTCAGGCAATTGCTGTAGCTGCGTCGGCCTGTTGACGCAGATGCAAGATCTTGTGAGCGGAAACCCCGCTGCAAGCCGCTGTTGAACTCGAAAAAGGAAAAACAAACCATGGTAGTCAAGAAACCGAAAACCGCAGAGATGAATCCGGGTCCGGGATTCCGGATTCGGTGCAACGACTCGCGTCCGCCGCAGGATGTTATCGACGGATTCCGCGAGTTCCCGACACCCGATGTGTCCGACATTATGAACCGGTTGTACACGATGACACGCGAAATCAAAAATCTTACATCTCCCGAACTGACGATTCTCGGACCGGCGTGCACGGTGAGAGTATTTCCCGGCGACAACCTTATGGTGCACAAGTCGCTGGACATTGCCCGACCGGGCGATGTGATTGTTGTCGATGCCGGTGGATCGCCAATGAACGCGGTGCTTGGTGATTTGGTATCGACGAAAGCACGACATCGCGGTATCAAGGGATTTGTTGTTGATGGATTGGTTCGCGATATCGAGGGAATTCTGGAATTGAAAATGCCGGTGTATGCCCGCGGGGTAACGCCGATTGGCCCGTTGCATCGTGGTCCCGGCGAAGTCAACTACCCGATTCAGTGCGGCGGTATTGTTGTCCACCCGGGCGACATCGTGATGGGAGATCAGAACGGCGTTGTGATTGTGCCGCAGGAAGTAGCAGAGTCGGTCTTGCTGCAGCTCAGGAACCGCAAAGAAGGAGAAGCCGCCTATCTGGAAGCAGTGAAGCGCGGCGAGTTCTCCAACGAGTGGGTTGACAAGATGCTGAGCGAAGCCAATTGCATCATCAATTGATGGATGTTCAACCATCATTGATCGCGGCGACGCGCGCGTGGTATTATGTGCGAGAGGTCTGGAACAAAGCATTGCATTCCGCAGCACGCAGGAATGAGCATGCGCGGTCCGAGTTCTACGAGCACCTTTGGCGAAATGCGGCGGCGGAAATCGGAGCGACGTTCAGTGCGTTGGGGGATGGCTATTGCGAGGTCCGATTGCACGAACGGCGGACGCTGATCTGGCAAGGCTTGGTACAGTGTGACGATCCGGTCACACTCAAACTTGCCGGCAACAAACCGATGGTGCATAAGCTGCTTTCGGAGAAGGGCGTCCGTGTGCCCCGGCATGCGGCGTTCACACTCGACACCATCAGTTTGGCCGAAGAGTTTCTTCGATCGTCAAGCGCATCGTGTGTTATCAAGCCTGCGGCAGATAGCGGTGCAGGAGATGGCGTGACGACGCATGTGCACACGATGTTCGAACTGCATCGCGCAGCCGCATATGCTTCACTTGTGGGATCGCGCCTGCTGATTGAAGAACAGGTACGGGGCGAGTCGTACCGGCTCTTGTACCTTGACGGTCAGCTCTTACATGCGCTCTACAGAAGATCTCCGCGGATAGTCGGTGATGGTAAGTCGACTGTTCGTCAGTTGATGATCGCAGAGAACGAACGAAGGCAGCGTGACGCAGGAAGTGCCGCAGTCACGCGCCTCCGTGTTGATCCGGACTGTGTTGCAACGCTGCGCGATGCCGGATTGTCGCTGCGTTCTGTTCCAAGAAAAGGAAAAGAGGTAATCGTCAAGACTGTGGTAAACGAAAACACTACGAGCGATAATGTTTCGATGACAACAACGATTGGAGAGCAGCTTATTCAAGAGGGAGCGTTAGCGGCGAAGACGTTAGGCATCCTGCTTGCTGCCGTTGATGTCATCACGTCAGACCCTTCGCGCTCTCTTGTGGATGCGAACGGCGCTGTCATTGAAGTGAACACGACACCGGGACTTCACCATCACTACAATGTCATGAGTCCGGATTTGCACGACACCATTGCAGTTCCCATTCTTCAACGGCTGCTCAACGACAAGGGAAACGTCTGAATGCTTTTCATGAAACACGTTAATCCATCACTCCCCCCTGCGATTCTGCTTGGCGGCGGTGCAAATGCCCTGTCAGTAGCGCGCAGTCTGCGCCGACAGGGCATAGTCGTGTATTCGCTGGGCAACGTTGTGGATGTGGCGTTCAGCAGATTCTGTGTCAACATCCCCACACCAATGGGCGGCGACATTCAGCAGCATTGGTATCAGTGGCTCAATGGAACGGGACGAAAGCAATTCAAGGGTGCAGCAATCATTCCGTGCGGCGACGACGGACTGGAGTTCGTCGCAAGGAATCGCGCCGTATTTGAGAATAATTTTTTGATGTACGAAGCGAACGACGAAATTCTCCTTGCCATGCTCGACAAGGCAACCTCGTATCAGTTGGCGAAGAAGGTTGGTGTGCCCGGGCCCGAAACATGGGTGGTGAACACACGCGACGATTTGCAAAAGGTTCTTGAATCTGTGAAGTACC
>CAYJNF010000386.1:0-4202 GCA_964370915.1 uncultured Chitinophagales bacterium | reverse complement strand
CTGCGCCTTGCGGAGCGAGAAGGTTCGTTCAAAGACAATCGTAATGTTCATCAGGGTGAGCGTAATCAGGATAGGCACAATCACTCCTCCCGTGTAGACTGTTCCGAGCAGGTTGATCGGCTGATGCTTCTCGGTGTCTCCTGGCTTGAAGTTGGCCGGATTGCCGAGAATAAAAATATACAAACCCAATGCTACCGCAAGGGTAATAATAATGACGGCGGTGAGAAAAACAGACTGTTTCATCGGACGAAGTCCTCCTGTTTATGATTGTGAATTATTTGTATACGGTATATAACTATTCCACTCGTTACGAGAACGCCTTCACGGCGTCGTCTTTGGTTTCGCTCACATCAAACACCATAGTGAGCTTCGTGATAACAAAGATGTTGTTGATGTTGTTATTAATGCCGCAGAGTTTCACCTGACCTTTGTTGCGCGCATAGGTTGTATGCGCCTGCACGAGCACGCCAATCGCCGTACTGTTCAGGTACGTCACCTTGCTCAGGTCGATGATGAGCTTCTTGTTCCCCTGCTCGACAAAATCTGCAACCGCGCTGCGCAATTCATCCGTCTCTTCTCCCCCGACGAGCGAACCCTTCACTTCGATAACGCCGATCTTACCGCTTTGTAGTGTGGTAGTTTTTACTGACATAGTATCTCCAAAGATCTGAGCGATGCTGTTTGTAAGTTGCGTGTAGTTCACAGGAGTTGATCACGTGGAAGTTGCACATCCACCGCTTAGCCGGAAAACAGACGACACGGTACGCTATTTCTCAAAAAGCCAATTGCGCGCAGGAACTGTCGGCATTGATGGTGGGTACGAATGCTGGATGTTCCATGACAAGACAAACGTTGATTGTACGTCTGCAAAGCAGATGCCATAATTACGGGGCGAATACGATTGAAAAACGCTACTCTAATGCTGTGGATTAACTGCTGACCTTGCAATTTGCACGACGTGTAGCGTAAGCCGGAGTTGAAGAAGGGCAACTCTCTTCAAATGAATATATTACGCCCCTTTGCAAAATGCAAGACATAATTTCCGGCAGAACCTGTGGGGCGTCGCTGCTACAGCTGAAATTTCTTTCGCTTCCGCCAGAGCGTGGCGGGATCGATGTTGAGGATGGACGCCGCTTCCTCGAGATCCTTTGCAATCCTCAGGACCTTCACGATGTGTTGTCGTTCCGCCTCCTCGAGCGACATCGCATTCGCCGGACCGGACAAATTCTGGAACTGCTCCGGGAGATGCTGCAACTGAATCTCCCCGTCACGTGAGAGCAACACCGCCCGCTCGATCACGTTTTCCAATTCGCGAACATTTCCTTTCCAGGAATAATGCCGCATCGCGGTGAATGCTTCTGTCGTCAGTTCACTATTGCTCCCGAACTTCCGCAGGAAGTGTGTGACGAGAAGAGGAATGTCCTCCATGCGATCGCGCAGCGGAGGAAGTTTCAAGGTCACGGCGTTGAGCCGGTAAAACAAATCTTCGCGGAAGCTTCCCTCCTTCACCGCATCGTCGAGGTTCTTGTTCGTCGCGGCGATAACGCGAAGATCCGCTTTTCGGGTTTCCGTCTCACCTACTCTCTCGTATTCTTTGCTCTGCAGAAAGCGGAGGAGTTTCACCTGCGTTTGCAGCGGAATCTCTCCAATCTCATCAAGAAAAACCGTTCCCCCCTCCGCCGCCTCAAACCGTCCTTGCCGATCCTTCGTGGCACCCGTGAACGAACCTTTCACATGCCCAAACAGTTCACTCTCAAGAAGCTGCTCGGGAATCGCCGCACAGTTGACAACAATAAACGGTTTCTCGTGACGCGGACTGTTATCGTGGATAAGCCGCGACAACATCTCCTTCCCCGTCCCGCTTTCTCCTTGTATGAGCACCGTAATATTGCCTGCTGCGACCTGTAATGCGAGGTCCATCACCACACGCATCTTCTCGCTGCGCGTGATAATATCGCCAGTATTTTTTTGCCGGAGTTCCTGCTTCAACTCTTGAAGCTCTCGCTTCATGGCATGATGCTCATACACCTTCTCCGCGAAGAGTTTGAGTTCGGAGAATTCAAAAGGCTTTTGCAGGTAATCGTACGCGCCCAGCTTGATGGCCTCGACCGCAGAATCCACGCTGCCGTGGGCCGTCATCAGGATGACCGTAGTGACAGGTGAGATCCGCCGCGTTTCCCGCAAGAGCTCCATGCCGTCGATTGGAGACATTTTGAGATCGTAGAATGCAAGATCGAAGGAGCGCTCGCGCAACGCATCAAGGGCCTTGAGCGGTTCTGTAAATGCAGTCACTTCAAACCCCACCGATTCCAGTCCGATGGTAACCGTTTTGAGGATGTTCTGTTCATCGTCAACGAGAAGAACCGATGCTTTTGCAGCCATTGAGGTCAGGGTGTTGTGGTCGTGGGAACTTGCTGAAGTGGAAGATAAAACGAGAAGGTGCTTCCTTTGCCGAGGGTGCTTTCGACCCAGATTCTTCCGCCGTACGTTTCGACAATTTCTTTTGCGATAGCCAGGCCGAGGCCGACACTTCCGGGCGTTGTTGCAGCCACGTTCTTCACCTGAACGAATTTGTCAAAAATTCTCTGAAGGTTCTCGGGAGCAATTCCTTGTCCGGTGTCCTCGACCTCAAACAGCATGTGATTCTGCTGCTGCTTCACGCGGACCTCCACGCTGCCGCCGGCATTGGTATGTTTCAACGCGTTCGTAATCAGATTTGTGAGCACCCAGGAGAGTTGTTGCTCGTCGGCGACGAGTGTGGGCAATGCTTCGGAGATATCGCTCACCAGCCTGACGTTCTTTTCCTGAAATTGAATCTGCAATGGCCTCATCGTGAACTCGACGAGCGAGCGGACATTAAGCTCTTCATTCTTGAAGTGCTGCTTTCCCGATTCCAGCTTTGAAAGCTGCAGCAGTTCCCGGGCGAGTTTGGTCAGGCGCTGCGCATCTTCTTTCGTCGAATAGATTAATTCCTTCTGACGCTCGTTCAATGGACCGAGCAATTCCTGATTCAGAATGTCGACGCTCATGTTGATGGACGTGAGCGGCGTGCGGAATTCATGCGATAGCGTCGCGATAAAGTCCGACTTCATCCGATCCAGCTCTTTGAATTGCGTCACGTCCTGCAGAATGGTCACAACGCCGTAGAGCTTCCCCGTACTGTCGAATACCTTTGTCACTTTCGGACGGAAAAAGATCGGCTTGCTGCCGGAATCAACCTGCAGATAGTTGACCGGCTCCGCCGCGTCCTGCGTCCGGGATTTGTCGGCTGCTCCGTTCTCCTGCGAGGCAGAACGAATCAGCGACATCACATGTTCGTCGCGTATCATTGCGCCGACCGGATTACCGATCGCGTCCGTGTCGACAAACCCGTATACATCGGCCACGATGGTATTGACGTGAAGGATTCGCATCTGTGCATCGGTCACGATAATGCCATCGGAGATGCTGTCGACAATTGTCTCGGATTTTCTTTTCTCGGAGATAATTTTATCGATGTTCATTTGTTCGAATCGGAGCAGGCGCTCAGTCATTTTGTTGAACTCACGGCTCAATGCCCCGATTTCGTCATCCGAGAGAACATCGATCTTCAGATCCAGCTGGCCCGCTCCGATTTGCCGCACGCGTTCCGTGAGCGCTTCCGCCGGTTTGATCAGCACCTTCGTCAGCCATACGGTCACGACAACTCCGAGACCAAGCGTTATGAACGAAGCAAGCATCATCGCATATGCCGACTGGTTCGCGATGGAATGCGTCTTGCTCTCGAGATTATACATCGCCGTCTGATTGTACTCGAAGAGTTGAAAACACAAGTTGCGCAGCTCTTCGGACACCGGCCGCACGTTTTCGTAGTAGTAGTTCTTGGCCTGAACGAAAGCACCCTGTGAGATCATGCCGACCATCGCGTCCGTGACGGAGCTGTAATGATTGCGAACCACCTGCATGGAATCGCGCAATGACTGCCTGAGACCTTCAGGCATTGCGCGGAACGCTTGCTCGTACCAATAATAGAAAAGCTCCTTGTTTTCCGTGAAGCTTCCACTCACTGTTTCCTCTTCGCCCTGGCTCGCTACAAGCAACGCGTTGTCTTGCCCTTCCAGCGACTTCACCATATTCTCAGCGGCAAGCACACTGAGGTAATTCTCGCTCAGAATAGTCGCCACGGTTGTTCCCAGCGCATAGAAGTTGTAGATGGACCAGAA
>CAYJNF010000385.1:0-4213 GCA_964370915.1 uncultured Chitinophagales bacterium | reverse complement strand
TGTGAACGCCAACCTCGCATACCCGGGTAACACGGGCTACATTACTGTAACCGCGGGAATCCACAGCCTGAAGGCGAACATCGCAGGAACACAAACTACGTTGATCTCAGTCCCGCTGTTTCCTGTTCCCGAGAATGTCGTTGTCACGGCATTTGCGGCGGACACGGGCCTGACGCTAACTGCAACAGCGTTCGGCGATACGCTGACAGTGCCAGCGGCAGGCAAAGTGCGCATTCGCTACATGAATATGGTGCCACGAACAGCGGCAGTTGGCGTGTACGTCGATACGAACGCGATCGCCAGTGCAACGCTTGATTTCAAAGCGGGAACCTTGTTTACCAGTTTCGACGCAGGGCAACACACCGTACAATTCAAATCCGGAACAACGGTTGTCGCGACATTGACGAACTACACATTCGTGGCCGGAAAAATCTATACCGTGTGGCTCAAGGGATTGAGCGGAACAACAGGAGCAACGGCACCCGGCGTAGAAGTGATTCTTAATAACTAAGCACGTATCGGTTTGGGGCGGCAGATGATTCTGCCGCCCCTTGTCGCCTATCGAATCAGCCTCAGCATTTCTCCCACACCCTTCCGAAACACTCGCGGCTCGGTCAGCAGACTCAACACAAGATGACCGTCGGTCGGAAATTCAAAAAAGTATCCCGGAAAAGCATGCACTCCCGACTCATGCAGCAACCACAACGCCCACTCTTCTTCTGATTTCGTTTTCGGAACTCGGACCACAGCAGACCATCCACCTTCCACATGGAGTAGCGAAAGTGGTGAATCAACGCTCAACGCTTGCATGAGGAACTGATAATTCTGATGCACTCGTGTCAAAATCTGACTGCGGACCAGAACAGAAGCTGCAAGCAGTTCGGGAAGGGCGGACTGCACCGGTGTGTTGACCGAAAGAAATGTATCGGCAATCATCTCAAGTCGTTGCAGCGCTTCAGAGCGAACGCCCTCCTCCCCGCTCACAACAATCCACCCTAACTTCAACTGAGGAAGTCCACAGAGTTTCGAGATGCCGTTGAGTGTGAATGTCAACGATGGCGAATTCGCTGCGGTGCAACGAACCCTCCGACTATCATCATCAAAACCATAATCCGCAAACACCTCATCCACAATCAATGCAAGATTATGCTTTGCGCACATTTCGTTCAACGCTCCCAACTCCTCGTTCTTCAAGAACATCCCTGTCGGGTTATGCGGACTGACGACAACGATTGCCTTCGTTGCCGAGGTCAGTGCCCGCCAGAGCGAATCAATGTCGATATGCCACTCGCCATCATAACGCAATTGGTATGATCGTGTACTTACATGGCTGAGTTGCGCAAGGTGCTCAAACAACGGGTATGACGGCGCGGGAATGAGAACCGTGTCGCCGGCTTCGCAGAGAAGCGTGAACAGAAACGAATACACTTCACTCGTGCTGGCCGTAAGAACAATCTGTTTTGGATCGACCTGAATCTGTTTTGCAGCATAATACCTGACGACTGCCTCACGAGCCGAGAGTAACCCCCGCGGCTCAGGGGCATAGGAAAGCGATTCCGGCTTTCCGAGCGCTGCCAGTATCACATCAACCGGGTACTCAATATCGCTTTGCAGCGGATTTGATATGGTGAGATCAAGAAGCGGATCGCCGTTCTTTTTCTTTTCTTCGATAAGGAGAGAAAGACGGTTTGGCTGAAGTTGCCAATTGGTTTGAGATGAGAACATAGGGAAGCATACCAAAATCCCGCCACAGAGTCACGAAGTCGGAGCGATCATTAGCTCGACTCCGTGTCTCCGCGGCAGGGAAACGATCACTTGCGGTGGAAAGAATGCGCTTTCTCTTTGTGCAGGAACTTGTGCAGCACGTCTTCAAGATCCGGCTTCGTCTTTTCGTCGAGCGAGTATTCTACGCGTGTGCTTGGCTTCTTGATGTTGATAATGCGCCGAAGATCTATGGGCGTTCCGATAATTACCGAGTCGCAGGGAACCAGGTTGATTGTCGTTTCAAGATCTTTCACCTGCGTGTCTCCGTAGCCCATTGCAGGAAGAAGAATCCCGATATTGGGATACTTCTCATACGTTGCGGCAATTGACTTTACCGCATACGGTTTCGGGTCGATGATTTCGCGTGCGCCGAACCGTTTTGCGGCGAGCGTCCCGGCGCCGAACTGCATTTCGCCATGCGTGAGGGTCGGACCGTCTTCGACAACCAGAACTCTCTTGCCCCTGATAACGCTATCATCCTCCACCTCAATACGAGAGTCTGCCTGAATGATTGTAGCATGCGAATTGACTGAAGCAACATTGCGTAAAACTGTCGTGACGTTATCCGGCGGAGCCGAATCCACTTTGTTCACAACAATCACGTCGGCAAGGCGAACATTTGTCTCACCCGGATAGTACGTCAGCTCGTGCCCCGGACGATGAGGATCGACGACCGTGATGGTAAGGTCGGGTTTGTAGAATGACATGTCGTTGTTGCCGCCATCCCACACAATGATATCTGCCTCCTTCTCGGCCTGTCGCAGAATCGCTTCATAATCGACCCCCGCATAAATAATTCCCCCGGCCACAATATGCGGTTCGTACTCTTCCATCTCCTCAACCGTGCATTTGAATTTCTTCAAGTCTGCAATCGTCGCGAAGCGTTCAACCTTCTGCTTCACCAGATCGCCGTACGGCATCGGATGCCTGACTGCCACAACACGCTTCCCCTGTGCGCGCAAATAGCTGCAGACTTTGCGTGATGTCTGACTCTTGCCGGAACCGGTGCGAACAGCGACAACTGCAATGATGGGCACCCGGGACTTCAACATCGTGTGCCGGGCACCAAGTACTTTGAAATCTGCACCGTGCGACATTACGAGCGATGCCTTGTCCATGACGTAATTGTTTGACACATCGGAATATGAAAACACCACCTCATCCGCCCCATACTTCTCTATCAAACGCGTAAGATCACCCTCGGGAAAAATCGGAATCCCTTTCGGATACAACTTGCCCGCGAGTTTCGCGGGGTACTTACGACCATCGATGTTTGGTATCTGCGTAGCCGTGAATGCAACGACCTCATACTTCTTGTTATCACGGAAGACGGTGTTGAAGTTATGGAAATCTCTCCCCGCCGCTCCCATGATAATAACTTTGATTCTTGGCATGAACCCTCCTTACGTTGGGTGTTCTGTTATTGTGGTTGAGTTGAGTACTCTTCTCTCGTGGCGAAATCGTCACTCGAGGCAAAAATATGCGTTCCAGCTTTCCCTTCAATCGCATCAGACAAGTGTTCGATATCTGAAATGATGGCATGCTTTCCACCGCGTTCGAGGTACAGCAATGCGGCTTTCACTTTCGGCCCCATACTCCCTTCCGGGAATTGTCACTGGTTGTAGAACCCCCTGCATTCCTCGGCGGTGATCGTATCGAGCCGGCGTTGCGTGGGTTTCTGGTAATCGACGAACACATGCTCGACTTCCGTTGCCACCGCAAACACATCGGCGTTCAACTGCGTCGCAAGCAACGACGAGGTCAGATCTTTGTCGATAACCGCCTCGACCCCTTTTTCCGTCACATGATCATTGAACACGGGAATACCGCCTCCGCCACCCGCAATAACAACAAGTCCGCGGTTTACGCACGCGCGAATTGCATCAAGCTCAATGATCTCTTTCGGTTCCGGTGAGGAGACCACGCGACGATAGCCGTGTGAATCCTTGATCATGTCCCACTTGAACTGCTTCTGATACTCTTCGGCGACTTCTTTCGTGTAGAATGGACCGATCGGTTTTGTGCGATGCAAAAACGCAGGGTCATGTTTGTCCACACGCACCTGCGTGACGAGCGAAACAACCGGTACATACGCGTGCATTTTCTGCATCATCTGCCACATGGCATATTGCAGGTAGTACCCGATTTCTCCCTGGGTTGCCGCGACACACACATCCAGCGGCATGCGATACGAATACTGCGCCGCCATTTCCGAACGCGTCAGAGTCGCACCAACTTGAGGACCGTTGCCATGTGTCAGCACAACGCGATGTCCCGCTTTGATCAAGCGTACAACGGTAGTAGCCGTTTCAATTGCATTCTGAAACTGAAGCTCGGCTGTCCCTTTTTCGTTCGCTTTGATCAGGGCATTTCCGCCGACGGCAAGAAGAATGAGTTTTGACATTCAGGACCTTTGCTCTTTGCTCAATCTTTCAGCAATGCATACAGT
>CAYJNF010000384.1:0-4214 GCA_964370915.1 uncultured Chitinophagales bacterium | reverse complement strand
CATGGAAGCCGTGCAAACAAATATCATTCTCATCGGGATCGAAAAGACCGGGAAAACTCCGGAAGAAGTATTGGGCCTCATGAAAGCGAGAGGAGTTCTACTCACCCTGGGAAATTGGATGAGCGTACGCGCAGTGACCCACCTTGATGTCTCGATGGATCAGGTGAAGCGGGCAGTCAGCGTTTTCCATGAACTCTTTGACTGAGCGATGAGAGACAGGAAAAAATTCAAACACAAGACGCAAGTTACAGTCCGCACAAACGAAATCGACTGGCAGGGGATTGTTCATAATGCCGTCTATCTGCACTACTTTGAAGCAGGTCGCATGGGATACTTCGACACGATTGGGTTTCCCATTGTGAGTGACTCGGGAACGCTCGCACACAAGGTCGTGATCGGGCGAAACGAAATCGACTATCGCTCACCAGCCCGATTCAAAGAGACGCTGGACGTGTATACACGAATCCTGTGGATACGGAACACAAGTTTTGCGGTGCAAGGGTTCATCGAAGAGACGAATACAAAACGGCTGATTGCCGAGAATGTGGCGCTTCATGTATGGTTGGATGAAAAGAGCGATGAGCCCGTTCCCGTTCCGAAGTTTTTCCGTGAGATCGTCAAAGCTTTTGAGGGAATCGATGTTCTTATCTCCCCCTTGAAGTACACAGCGTAAGGTGCATGCATGAGTCTTGAACAAAAGGAAAGCAAGGATATCAAATGAAATCAGCCATCGTATTTGTGCTGCTCCTCCTTGGGTCAATGTCCGCCGATTGCCAAACGCTCGAAACGAAAGATGAATTCAAGAAGTACTTTGACGAAGCGGGAGTGCAGGGTTCTTTCGCCCTCTACGATCTGAAGAGAGACCGGTATGTGCTCGTCAATCCAACACAATTCGAACGGCCATTCATTCCAGCATCGACCTTTAAGATTTGTAATTCTCTCATCGGATTGGAAACCGGAGTGATCCCCGATGAACACTTCGTGTTAAAGTGGGATGGCGTGAAACGACAGGTCGCTTCATGGAATGCCGACCAGGATCTGCAGGCAGCCTATAAGAACTCCGCCGTCTGGTACTATCAGGAACTTGCGCGACGTGTTGGCGGAAAACGCATGAAGTCCTGGTTGGACAAGGCGAAGTATGGGAATGCGGACACATCCGGCGGAATAGATCTTTTCTGGCTTACTGGTGGCTTGCGCGTGACGCCGAAGGAACAACTCGATTTCCTGAAACGTCTCTATCAAGGACAACTCCCATTCTCGAAACGCTCCATCCGGATTGTGGAGAAGATCATGATTGAGGAGCAAGCGCCAGACTATACATTGCGGACAAAGACAGGGTGGGGAGAACAGGGCGAGGAGAATATTGGATGGTACATAGGCTATCTCACGACGAAAGACGATATTTACTTCTTTGCCACCTGCATTCAGAAGTCTAGGCCCGACGACAACTTTCCCAAACACAGAAAGACGATTGCAAAGAAAATCCTGAGCGAACTCGGCGTTCTGCCGGGTCCGAAAATCCAGCCGAACAGCCGCTAGATGTGCAGCCGAAAACCCCGGCAAAAGAAAAATAACCGCCATGACGCCAAGAAAAGATTTCGAAGTCGGCGCGGAACAACGGAATTTCATCTCCGTGACCTTGGCGTCTTGGCGGTGAAGAGTCTCTGGGGTTTTCGTCGGTACTTCTAGAACGACGGCAAACGGGAAGACGCTTTGCAGGTATTTGCCGACGCGATTGCTATTCTTGAAGAGATTACACCCCACAGTTCGGAGTTTGCACTTCTCCTCGACGCGACGAAAACAGAATACACTCAGCTTCGGAAGATCATCAAGCGCTCTTCAGCCACAATCTTTCTTGCCTAAGCCACCACCTCATTCAGCCCCCTTGGTTTGTCGAATGTAGTTCTCATTCACCTGTGATTTCCAAAATACATCTTGCTTCTCGCCCCTGCTCTTTGTACCTTATGTCTGTCCAGAAGTAGCCCGTAACGGGCTATTTTTGTTTGGTTGGTTCTGCGAACCCTCGTTTTTTGCGTGATTTTCACAATGATCAGCGAAGAAATTCTGCAGGCGATCGAATCTTGCGCTTCCCGTCAAGAAGCTCACGTTATTGATGTCAATATTCGAGGTTCCAAGAACAAATCAATCGTCGAGATTTTTGTCGATGCAAAAGGGAATGTCACAAGCGAGGTCTGCTCGGGCATTAGCCGCGATGTGGCGGAGTTCTTTGATCTGCGGGATGCGATCAAAGGGCCGTATCAACTTATTGTCTCGTCGCCCGGCATTGATCGACCATTAAAGTTTGCGTGGCAATACGCCAAGCACGTGGGAAGAAATTTTGTCGTAACGCTCCAGACAGGTCAGAAGCATGAGGGCAAACTTGTGGGGGTTGAAGATGAGAGCGTAACGCTTGAAGAAGGAAAACAGCACGAGCATATTCAAGTTCGCTTCGATGCGATTCACGAAGCGAAAGTTAAGGCCCCGTGGTAAGAGTGTAAGTACATTATTCTATTTTGTTTGGAGGTTGTAATGAATTCCGAAATTGTCGATTCATTTGGTTCCATGGTTCGTGAGAAGGGCATCGACAAGGATATGCTCATCGGCATTGTGCAGGATGTGTTTGCCATGATGGTGAGAAAGAAGTACGGCCAGGAAGCAAAGTTCGACGTGGTAGTGAATATGGAGAAGGGTGACATCGAAATCTTTTTGGAACGCGAAATCGTTGAGACCGTTGAGAATCCCGCAACGCAGATCGATCTGGAAACTGCCAAAGAACTGTCCGGTGAGGACCTTGATATTGGCGAAGACTATGTTGAAGTGATACCCCTCGCTTCGTTCGGACGCCGACTTGTTGTGAGTGCAAAGCAGAACCTGAACCAGCGTATCAAGGAGATCGAACGGGAAAATATCTACAATGAATACAGCAACTCGATTGGCGAGATTGTTGTCGGAGAAATCTATCAGATCAGACGAAACGAGATTCTGATCAACCACAATCGCAATGAGCTGTTGCTCCCGAAGAGCGAGCAAATCTTCAAGGAACGGTACAAAAAAGGCGAGAGTATTCGCGCCGTCATCAAGGAAGTTCGCAAGAACTCTGGAAATCCGGTCGTCATTGTGTCGCGTGCGGATTCCAAGTTTCTTGAAAAGCTGTTTGAGATGGAGATTCCCGAAATTTATGACGGCATCATTGAAATCAAGCGCATTGCCCGCGAACCCGGCGAGCGTGCGAAGGTTGCCGTTGAGTCACACGACGATCGCATCGATGCCGTTGGAGCATGCGTCGGCATGAAGGGCGTTCGCATTCACACCATTGTGCGCGAGTTGAACAACGAGAATATCGACGTCATCAACTATAGCGACCAGCCCCTGGTGTTTATCCAGCGCTCCCTCGCCCCGGCGAAGCTCAAGAGCATTGAAATTGAAGAAGCGACGAAAACGGCGAATGTCGTTGTTACGTCCGATCAGGTGTCGCTGGCGATTGGGCGCAACGGCCAGAACATTCGTCTCGCGTCAAAGCTCGCCGGCTATGAAATCAATCTGATCAAGGAAGGTGGAGACGACGAGTACGATATTGAACTCGTGGACTTCAAGGACGAGCTTGGTGAAGAATTGTACCTGAAGCTGATCGAGGCAGGTCTGGAGACTGCGAAAGATGTGATCACCGCAAAGCTCGACACGTTGCTTGAGGTCGAAGGCTTGACCGAGGAACGTATCAAAGAAATACGCAGTCTGATGCAGCGCGATCTTGATGAAGCCGAAGTGGAGGACGATGAGGAGGAAGAAGAAGATGACGAAGTGGAAGAAGCTGATGTGAAAACGCCGGAGAGTCAGGATCAACCGGTAGTACCGGACGACACTGCAACAAAAGAGGGGTCATCGGAAGAGAAAAACTGAAGTATTCAGGTAACCGTTGACTCGCTAACAAAGGGATCGAATGTCCGAAATAGCAGAAAAGAAAAAGAAAATCTATAAGGTTGCGACGGAACTCAACCTTTCGCACGAAACTGTCGTTGAGTTTTTGAAGAAGAAGGGCTATGAGGTGAAGAGCCACATGTCCTCGGTTGATGACGACATGATGCGGGACATTCTCGTTCATTTCAAAAAGGAAAAGGACGTAGCCGAAAAGCATCAGCGTAAGATCGCGGAGATGCGAGAAAGCAAGAAGAAGGTGGAGAAGAAGGAAGAGCATGTTGAGCCTGCTCATGTCCAGC
>CAYJNF010000383.1:0-4217 GCA_964370915.1 uncultured Chitinophagales bacterium | reverse complement strand
CTATCAGACATCCAAGGGAAAAGAGCCAGATGTCATCGTCGGGACGGTGCGGAATCGTACGAGCGAGCATATTCAAACCATTACCTTCATCAAGAATCTCTAGCGCGAGTTGTTGAATTCCGGCAAGATCAGTTTCGTCGCAAACAAGGAAGAGCGCCAGGAGATCCGTGACGAACGCGCCGACCAGCAGGAAAACGCCTCGCCTGAAACGATGAAGAAGTTCCAGCAGGAAACCGGCGCCGACTTCATGCTGCGGGGCGACATTGCCAGCATCATCGATCAGGAGGGCGGCGATAAAGTGAAATACTATCAGGTGAACCTCGAGCTTGTCAATATTGAGACGAACAAGAAAGTGTGGAGCGGGGAAAAGAAGATCAAAAAGCTTGTCTCACAAAGTGGCAGCAAGTTCTAATCCCCCACACTCATGAAGCAGAATCTGTTGTCTGCGAAAGCGCTGTGGCTCAGCATGGCGCTTTCGTTGTTTCTGGTCGGATGCTCGAACACGGCAGCGTTATTCCGCGATATCGAAACTGATGTTGCAAAGGGGAATTACCAGCACGCTGCCGAGCGAATCAAGAAGAACAAGGACGCGTACGGTGATAAGAACACCGTGCTCTATCATCTTGATCTCGGGATCCTGTACCATTACCTCGGCGAATCCGATTCGAGCAACGCATACCTTCTGCAGGCCGAGAAAGAGATCGACGACCTCTACACAAAAAGCATCTCCCAGCAAGTGCTCTCCTTTGTTCTCAATGACAACATCCTGCCGTATGACGGTGAGGATTTTGAGCGGGTGATGGTGAATGTGTTTCTTGCCCTGAACTTTGCCGAGAGCGGAAGACTCGATGAAGCCCTTGTTGAGGCGCGGAAGGTTGACCTGAAACTTCGTGAGTATGCGCGTCAGTACGACGACAAGAACACGTACAAGGAAGACGCATTCATTCGCTATATCACTGGAGCGCTTTACGAATCCGGCGGCGAAATCAACGACGCGTTCATCGCGTATCGCAACGCCTACGAGACATACAAAACCTACCAAACCAACTACGGCACGCCGCCTCCCGGCTTTCTGCCTGACGATGTTGTTCGAACGGCGACCCTGATGGCGTTTGATGAGGAGACGGATGAGTACGAGAAACTCGGCGGCAAGCCCTACGACACCAGGCGGAGAAAGGAAGAGGGGAGCATTCTTGTGGTCGCGTATGTCGGTCGATCGCCAATAAAACAGGAAATCAGGCCGACCGTCTCCATACCCGATACGGCAGGCATCATCCACACGTTTCAGATCGCGTTGCCGAAGTTCGTGCCGCGCTACACCGGCGGACGGACGTACCATATCGATGCTGTGAGTTCATCAGATTCGCTCACCGCGACATCCGTCCTTGCTCAGGATATTACCGCAATTGCCGGGAAGGCACTGGATGAGCGCATGACACAAATCTACTTGAAGAGTGGCGGCAGGGCCATACTGAAATTTCTTGCAGCGGAAAAAGCAAAATCAGGCCTGAAGAAGAACGAGAACAAGTTTGCCAACGTACTCGGCAGCATTGCGATCGATCTTTTTGTCGGGGCGACCGAGCAAGCGGATGTCCGGTCGTGGCAAACGCTCCCCGCGCAAATTCAGCTTGCGCGCCTGGACGTGAAGCAGGGGAAGTACACCTTGCGGGTTGCCGCCAGCGATGGACAATTTACCCTGCGCGATGTCCGGGTTGACGTTCGCGCCGGGAAAACTTCATTCGTGATTGTTGATGACGTACGATAGCGTACTGCAAAGCGTCAATGAACGCTTTCTGCCGTTGCCTGTTTGCGTTGCTGCAGTCTTGCCTCAAGCGAGTTGATGAAGTAGAGAAAGCTCGGCATCGGCATCGCTTTGTCGAGCTTGAAATCAATTGCCGGATTCTCAACGTCCACCACATCTCGCAGCTCCCGGTATCCCGAATTCCATGCGAACGGAATTGTCCTGAGCTGGGCATCGGAACGAATGCTTCGGTAGAGGTTCATGCCGTTCATGCGCGGCATGGAAATGTCCGAGATGACAAGATCAACGGATTCTTTCTTCAGTATTTCCAGCGCCGCTTGACCGTCCGGTGCAGTAATTGCCATGTAGGAGTGAAGCCGGAGAACTTCCGACATCAGATTCGTGTACACGGGATCGTTATCGACAAGAAGTATTTTCATGGAATTCTTTCTCAGTGAAACATCGGACCGCGCCGACAACACATAGTCCGACGCGTCAACCTGTTCTGCAATTTTGATACCACGGGTAGATTTATCGTTCTTCAGCGAAATTTGTGTCGTTGAAGAATCGGCATACCTGTGCATTCTTCAAAGAAATGTCATGCGTGTATTTCCGTCCCGGACACCGCAATTTCGAGGAGATTCGGGAAACGTATGAGCACACATCGGCACCCGCAAAGGCGTGCTGTTGATTTTCCCTCAAATTCACTTATCTTTGTTCAGATTCTTCGCCATTCGTGAACATACTATTCTTGTCGGCATATGAACTCCACAGCTCCTGTTGATGATGTCTATCGAATAATCTATAACGACCATCATGATCCGTTTCAGGTTCTGGGTCAGCATCTGACGAACATCGATGGCAAGGAATGCGTTGTCATCCGTGCCTTCCTTCCCGATGCCACCACGTGCACTGCCATCGAAGACGTGCCATCCTCCGCCGGGAATTCAAAGAAATCCGGAAAAGAATTCCCGATGAAAAGAATCCACCCGGAAGGTTTCTTTGAAACAGTAATCGAAGACCGTTCGTACGTCTTTCCCTATCAACTCAGAAAAACCACGGCAGATGGCAGGACTGAGTTGTTTCGGGATTCATACTCCTTCATGCCCACGGTGACGGACTTCGATATCTATCTCTTCAACAAGGGCGATAACCTCCGTGTGTATGAGAAACTCGGCGCGCACTATGCAAATGTGAATGGCGTGGGCGGCGTACAGTTTTCCGTTTGGGCACCATCGGCACGAAGCGTGAGTGTTATTGGTGACTTCAACAACTGGGATCGTCGTTTTCACGCGATGCGAGTGTTAGGCTCGTCAGGAATTTGGGAGATTTTTGTGCCGGGACTTCCGGAGGGATCGCTGTACAAATTTCATGTGAAGACGCAGCAGGGATTTGTGTTGGACAAGACGGACCCGTACGGAACGGAAATGGAAGTGCGGCCGCGAACCGCTGCGCGCGTGAATTTTTTGCAGGGGTACGCATGGAGCGATCAACAATGGATGGAGCGTCGGGCAACGGAAGATCTACTTTCCAAACCGATGTCGGTCTATGAAGTCCATCTCGGTTCCTGGAAACGCAATGCCGATGGAACGTGGATTGGGTATCGGGATTCCGCCAAACAGCTTGTCGACTATGCGAAGAAATTCGGCTACACACATCTTGAGCTGATGCCTGTCATGGAGCATCCGTTCGATGGCTCCTGGGGTTATCAGGTGACCGGCTATTTTGCTGCGAGCAGCCGGTTCGGGCCGCCACAGGACTTCATGTACTTCGTCGACTACTGTCATCAAAATGGTATTGGTGTGCTGCTCGATTGGGTGCCTGCACATTTTCCGAAGGACATGCACGCCCTCGCGCTGTTCGATGGGACGCACGTCTACGAACACGCCGACCCGCGCAAAGGCGAGCACATGGATTGGGGAACGTACATCTTCAACTACGGACGGAACGAAGTCAAGAATTTTCTGATCGGGAACGCGCTCTTCTGGTTGGAAAAATATCACATCGATGGACTGCGCATCGACGCAGTTGCCTCGATGCTGTACCTCGACTATTCGCGCAAAGAGGGCCAATGGATTCCGAATCAATACGGCGGCAGAGAGAACCTCGAAGCAGTCGAATTCATCAAGCATCTGAATAGTGTCGTCCACCAGTACTATCCGGGCGTGTTGACCATTGCTGAGGAATCAACATCGTGGCCCGGCGTTACGCATGGCCTCGACCACAATGGACTCGGGTTCGATTTGAAGTGGAATATGGGTTGGATGCATGACATGCTGGAGTACTTTTCGAAAGATCCAGTGTACCGGGCGCATCATCATCGCAATCTGACGTTCGCCCTTCTCTACGCCTTCAGTGAGCGCTTCATGCTGCCGCTGTCGCATGATGAAGTGGTTCACGGCAAGCGGTCGCTGCTCGACAAGATGCCCGGCGATATCTGGCAGAAATTTGCAAATCTTCGTTCATTGTATTCACT
>CAYJNF010000382.1:0-4220 GCA_964370915.1 uncultured Chitinophagales bacterium | reverse complement strand
ATTCGACTCAAAATGTCGGGAGAATATCTGGCAGAGTTGAAAACCAGGCATGATTTGATCCTACAAACCTATCCTGTATGGCCTAGCTCTCAATAATCACGACATCGTGTGCGATTTACCTTAAATTTCTAGTCGGGGAAGTAATCACGACATCGTATGCGATTTCGCCGAAACGCTGGTAGGACTTCACCGACCGATTCGTTCAAACGAAACTGCCGCGTTTTGAGCAGACGCCAATCCGCATCCGCATCGGCCTGATGCCAAATCGTCAGCGTCTGCTTGGCGGTGTTGATCGTGGCACGCACATATTCGCCCATCCATTTTTTGCCAACGGTCCAGGTTTCGTTTAACAATTCAATGTGTCCTGCCGGTTTGACTTTCCGCATAAAATGCACGCGCCCAGTGGTAATTGGCAAGCGTCCCGCCGGGATTTGTCGGGCGAGTGGCAGGGTCAAACGCACGACAGGCACCCCGCGTCGCATCTCGGCGGGCGTGTGTCCATCCAACGCGGGCGGTTCATAGACGGTATGATACCACTGCACAAAGGTCGGGGCTTCGGCTTGCACATGGGCACAGTTCCGGAATTCTTCCTTGTCCCAGAACGCACCGACCCATAAACTGTGAAAGGACTCGATCTGGTAGTTGCGCTTGGCTTCATAAAACGGCGTGAAGAGTGGTTCGATGCCACAAAACAAACACAAGCGGACCACGCGACCCAGGATGTGCGGATGAGTATGTCCACCGCAAAAGATCGCTTCGTTGTCCAATTGTTCGATTTGTGGTAGTCCTAACTTGCTCCATGTTGCTACAAGATGCTCGCAGGTGATCGCACTCGATTTCTCAAGAAACTGGGACAGATAGACCGCATGGCTGTAGTGATCAATCGTGTGAAAGTTCTCGATGGCTTCGCCGCCGCGAATGTGGCGCGTGATGATGTCGGTGGCATGGATGGCATTGACTTCCCAAGCAATCGGCCAAGGATAATAGGCGGAGTCACTTCCATTGCCAATCGGGTGCGTCAAGTCATGGGCACGTAAGATGCGATCAATGGTCGGCACACTGGGCAAGGGAAGGGTGCGCAAATCTTCCAAGCGATCCTGAATGACCGCGGGACCAATGCAACCATACTTGGTCTCAGTCGTGGCGGCAGCTTCCAAAGCCTGGCGCAACTCAACCACCGTTTGAATCACCGATTTCGGCATGGCGTGCGGTGAGGTGTGTGGCGCACGGGATCGATCCGCGAAGTCGATGTGCGGATTGTGGCAATACTCTGCCCACCACTTGTCAAACCAACTGGTGCTGCGCTGGAGATCCGTGCAGATGACTTTTCGCTTTTCCTGGGCTAAACGGCGACGGATGGCTTCGCGTCGCAGGGCTTGCTCACTCGTGTCGGTTTCCATACTTCCTCCTGGTACACGGAAGTATGGTCAAATCGCACACAATGTCGTGATTACATTTGGCTTTTAATGTGCATACGATGTCGTGATTACATCAGCGCACACGATGTCGTGATTATTGAGAAGTAATCGCTATTGTTCGCGACCGAGACCGCGACGTAAAGCATTTCTTTCGTCAGTGCGTCGAGCGCGCCAGGTTGCATCACCTCACGCACCGATTCCCAGGTTCGCTTGAGCGTCGCGGGATGATTGGCGAGCGCCTTCCAAAAATTGTTCACATCCTTGACGTTGCGCGTGCGCTTGATGTCGTCGAACACCGCGCGTACTTCCGGCGATGCGTCTGCATATTCGATGAGCGAAACCGTTGCCATGATTTACTCCTTTTCCAACAGCCGATAGTAAAACGCGCTCGCATCCAACGCGCCGTTCGCACTTTCCGCGTATTGTGGAATCTGCCCGGCGAGTTGATAACCCAATTTGACGTACAATTTTTCGGATGGATCACCCGCGCGCGTATCGAGTACCAAGGTTGATCGCTTGGCTTGCATCGCTTCGCGCTCGATTGCGCGCATCAACGCCTCGCCGATGCCTTGCCGACGCGACGCGGTATGCACGAGCAGTTTCATCACTTCGGCGCGATGCAAGCCGTTCTGCCGCGTGCACAAATCCAATTGCACTGTGCCGACCAACTTCAATTCGTTTCGCGCGACGAGCAGGATGCGCGATTGTTTGGCGACGGCGCGCGCAACATCCATCCAGTACGCGCTCGCGATGTTCTCATTGAGCGGCGGCAAAAAGCCAACCGACGCGCCGTTGTCTACTGCGTCGCGCAGTATTTCGATTAGCTCCGGCAATGCGATTTGCGCTTGTGTATGATCAAGCGATTCAATGGTAAACATGGCTCGCGCCCAAATCAGAAATCGAAAATCGAAAATCCTAAATCCGCTTGTAGGTTTTCGACCGCGCGTGCGTCGCATCCTTTCGGATACGCCACTCTTGCGGAGTGAACTGGGATTCGCCGAGCCATTGAAACACCGGCGCGCGACTCGACGCTTTCATTTCCAATTGATTTGCTCCTGCCACGAACGGATACGCTTCGGTATAGCCACCTAATCGGGCAAAGAAAACGTTTCCCGCTTGCGTTCCTGTTCGCGGCAGAAAAATCGCGCCCTCCAACAATTCGTCCTCGCCGCGCAAACGGGATGGCGCGCCTAACATTTGCGCGCGAAACATGGCGCCATTGCCATCGTCGAAAGCGATGAATGTTGGGATACTCGCTTGCGCCTCAATCTTGCCCCAAGCATACGGCGTTTGGAAAAATGCGCGCTCGGCAAAGGCGAGCATCCGCGATGAGTTGAACGCGTGAATGAGATACGCGCCGTCCGGCGAGTTCTCGCCCGCGTGTTTGCAAATCACAATCGAAATCACCAACTCGCGCGAAGGTATGCCGCTCCATTTCAACTGCGTCGCGCTGATCGTGATTTGCGCCCTGCCGTTCACGTTAAATGGAAACAAATCCTCCTGCTTCAAGCGCGCGCGCCAAAAAGCCAAATCAACAGCGCCAACCAAAATTGTTTCCCGCACATTTTCGATGTTGGCGATGTACTCGGGTTGGAAATTTTTGATCACTAGATCACCTTGTCAGTTTTTCCAGCCATCTGGCGAAACAATTCTGTTTGACCGACATGGTACGTTTCATGAAAGTACAGAAAAAAGACGCGTCGTGCGACCGTCATCTTGCGATTGTTGCCAATCGTGATTTCGCGTGCCCACGCGGCGGCGTCCATCCGCGCGAGGGCTGATGCAATGCGTTCTTGCGCGCGGTCGAGCCAATCGAGAATCTCTTTCAGCCGCAGTGTGCCTTCACCAGATTCGGTCAGCGGTTCGGAGCCGCGTTTGTAGCGCGCGCCCAGTGCGCCCATCGAAGGCGGTTCGCCCAACAGATCAAGAATGCGATCGCGATTTTCCGCGATGTGACCCAGCACCCAGTTCAAGCAATTGCCGCCAAACGGCGGTTGAATCAAACTATCCGCGTGCGTCAAATCCTGGGTCTGCATTTTGATGACGCTCACGTTGCGCGCAAATGCTTCCGTGAGATCATTCGCGTCGATCATTTCTCGCTCCTCACCGAACACCGAACACTGAATACTGAACACCCTCCACCGACATTACGCGTCCATCAACTTGCGAATGACAACACACGGATTCCCAGCGGCGAACACATCCGCCGGAATATCTTTCGTGACGACACTCCCCGCGCCAATCACCGTGCGGTCGCCGATGGTGATCCCAGGGCAGAGAATGGCGCCGCCGCCGATCCACACATGCGAACCAATCGTGATCGGCTTGGCGAACTCAGCGCCCTGCGTGCGTTCCGCCCAATCGAGCGGATGCGTCGCGGTGTAGATTTGTACGCTCGGTCCAAAGAGTGTGTGGTCGCCAATTTTTACCGGCGCAACGTCGAGCACGACGCAATTGAAATTAAAGTACACGCCATCGCCAACCGTAATGTTACTCCCATAATCGCAGTAAAACGGCGGCTCGATCCAGAGATTAACGCCGTGCGTGCCCAATAATTCATTCAAGATTTTTTGGCGCAACTCGGTTTCGTCGTTCTGGGAATCGTTGAGCTGTTTGAGCAAGCGACGACACTTGCGTCGCTCGCCGACGAGTTGCGGATCACTCGCGACATACAATTCGCCCGCGAGCATTTTTTCTTTTTCCGTTTTCATATCAGTTGCGAATGACGCCTTGCAAATCTAAAATCAAAAATCGAAAATCCAAAATCCCCTTACGCGTCCACCGGTTTGCGCGGCTCTGTCT
>CAYJNF010000381.1:0-4226 GCA_964370915.1 uncultured Chitinophagales bacterium | reverse complement strand
TGACCGGAAGGACTGAACACCAACAAGCGCACTAATTGGATGTATCATCAATTACTTTCGACGTTTGATAGTTAGAGATCTTCGCTTTGCCGGCGCTCGACCTTTAGCGCTGATGGTTTTCTTGCCGACCGTTTTTCGGACTGCATTCTTCTTCACTGATTTGGCAGGTGAGCGCTTTCGCTTTGGCGTTTGCCGTTTGCCCTGGCGTTTGAGAACTGGCTCGGCATCGAAAACCTCACGCCCTCGTGTGAACTCCGGCGGTAGCGTGACACCGCGTTCCGATTCCGGCTCAAGCGCGCCGCGGGATGCAAGAACACCCAGCACGTCTTTGGCGCGGGAGTAGTATTTCATTCTATCATCGAGACCCTTCAGTGCGCCATTAATCCGTTTCGTAATCGTCTCGTACATCTCGGCATCAGCCAGCTCATTCAATCCGTTTTCCTTCCAATACAAACCGGCAACCCGAAATCCTACTTCAGGCGTCACGGCCTTGTCAGAGTCCTGAATCAAGTCAACACCAAGCCGCCGGCCATACTTGTCATAATTTTCACGTCCGGTGATTTGGATTGGACCACGCCCGCGGAATTTCCATCCGTCTCCACTCGCTTCATCACCATTACCGATTCGGTTTGCGTACACGTAGTTTGCGATCTTCTCCTGATTACGCTCGTATTGCTGAGCCTTTCCGAGATCGGGAAAACGTTTCGGCCACGTTGCCATCAATCCTTTGGCGCCGTAATTCAGGTTCTCGACAAAAGTGTTCAATTCCCCCGACTCGTGAGCGACTTGCGCAAGGAATGCAGCTTCCCTCTTCGGCGTGTTCACCTGGAACTCATTCATCGCGCTTTGCAGCGACGGCAGCAATGAAGCACGCTTGGCATCGGGGAGCCTCGGCATGATTTGTTTCAATGAATCATCGGTGATCATAGTATCTCCTTTGATGATGAGTTGTGGTGCCAGTTGGGACAGAGGTTTGAGATTCATTTGATCGTGGCCTCATTTGAATATCTTGTCCCAAATGGATTTCTTCTTTTCCGGCGGCGGAGCCCTTCTGATGGAGGGTTCAATGCCAGAGACCTCTTCCAGCTTAAATCGTTGATTATCACCCCCATTCCATGTCGATTGTACGACAGGCGTATTATCGGCAGTGGCCGCGGGCCCACCATAAACATCGATGACTTTTCCATAGTACGTGGCTATTTGGAAGTGTCTCTCATCAACCGGGGTAAGCAAGAATTTCTGATTATCTGTTCCCGCAAAATCAGATTGCACAATATATGAACCATCCATGTTGTTCCCGCTTGCTACAGCTAGCGCTTTTGATTTTGCATCAGACCGCAAAATGAAATAATAGTCTCTGTCGCCACTTCGCTGGAATACGAACCTGACTGTGGTGTAATTGCTAGATTGAAACATACCATAGTAATTGTCTGTTGCATTTGGCAAGACAATCGATTTCGAGCTATGCTTGGCTATGATGGAGTATTCTTCTCCTTCACGAGGTAACGCGGGCTGGGAAGAAGCAGGAAATCGAAGCGAGCTGATGGCAAGAAACACAAACAACAGGTTTGTCTTCATGGCGAGCATTCTCCTTTTCTGCGTGTGAAAGGAAGAAGTTGACTAGTCAACTCCAAGTAACGTACAGCATTTGTCGTAGGATTCCATCATTTTCCGCTTAACATCCTTAATGTCATATCTTGCGTAGGGAGTAATCACGTCCGCAATAGCGGCAAAATCTTTCTTGTCTGCAGAGGTGTTAATCTGTTTGTCTTGAAGAACCTTTACCCACGAAATACAAGAAATAGCTGTTGCCACATCGACGTTCACAAGCCATTCCGGGTGGCCGATGAGATCATAGCCTGAATACGAAGAGTACCTCAGGTATCTGTCTCTTGACCACATCTTAATGAGCCCACGCGCCCGATACCTCCAGCCGTCTCCAGAAGATTCTCCACCGTTGCCGCTCTGGTTTGCATAGAGTCGATTTGCAGTCTTCTTGGGGTTATGGGCATAAATTTGTAACGAGTCAACGTTTCGGATACTGGGGAACCTGATCCCTAATGAGTCTTTTGAATAATCATACGAAACCTCCATGTAGTTAAACTCGTCTGAAAGAACAGCCACAACTGCAAGATATGCTGCAAATCTTCTCGGGCTGTTTATCGATTTTGCATACACACTGCTGTTAAAAGAGAAAATGAACTTCCTAATACTAAGTTCATTCGCGCGCGGCATGAACCTCTTCAACAAGGCCAAACTGAACGCGTTATCGTGGATGATGATCGCTTCGGATAAGCTGAGATCTTCCCTATTTTTTTCTGAAAATGAAATTGGCTCTCTGAATTCAGGCGCTTCCGGTATGTAGTCCTTCAGCCGCTTTAACGCGCGTGCACGCACAACACTGCTTTTCGGGAGAGTTTCCAGGTCAGTCTTTAGGTAGAAGTTGAGTTCAAAAAGTTTCTTTTCGGCAGCGTCTGCTGCTGCACTTGCCGCTTTCTCCATGCTTGTCAAGCTGTCATTAGCACTCGATAAGTCCTTTGTATAGCGTGCTTCTATTGAACGTCGTTGCTTATCCAAATAGTAATAACCAAAGAGAGACATAAGCAGAAACATCGAACCAATAATCAGACTCAGCTGTTTTAGATGATGCCTCTTGACGAGTCTTTCGCTTCTTCTTACAAACGTGAATTCCTGTTCGCTCAGATTCAATTGTGTCAGGTGAGGGTTGCTGAAAGCCAGTTCCTCTTTACTCAAGTATGTTTTGGTTTGCTCGAAAACAGAATAGCGATCCCTAATCAACTTCTGTACTTTGAGCAGGTTCTTTCGTTCAACGCTGCGTTTGTCGGCAATACGCCCGGCGAGTGTATCATGGGCCAGTTCGTACATACCTTCAATGTTGCGCAGAATGCGGCTGTTCTCCAGCAAGACCAGGCATTCCTTGACGACGCCATCGGGCAGTTCCAGTCTGGTGGAAAGCTCTTCTTGTGAAACCGGTTGCTTGGTCCCTTCCAGCGTGGCAAATTCCTCGAGCGTTTGTTGCACCGTGTTTGCCGACGTCTGTGGATACTTGGCGCTTAGCTCCCTCTGGATAGATGCAGTCTGCTCTTCCAGAAAATCCGCCATCACATCGCCAAGGGCTCCAGTTCTCTGAACGAGTTGTTCAGAAAACATGACCGGCGTTTCGTCCTTCACGGCCGTCTCTGTCGCTTCACGGTAGAGTTTGTCGAGATACACCTGCAGATAGGAGAGCTGAACGCCAGCGCGCTGGTCGCCCAGATTATTGATGATTTGCTGCGCCGTAGCATCTCCCTTTTCCAACTTGATACCAAAAGCCCCCGTGGTTCCGGTGATGACCTGCTGAACGTTGTGGTGGCTCATCGGCTCGACGCGAAAGCGCTTGTTGAATAGGGAGGGAACCAGCATCTCACAATCATACAGCATCGCAATATACTCTTCGCGCATCACGAAGATGATCTTGCAGGCAACCTCGGACCTCAGCAGCGCGGCGATGGTGCGGATGAAACTCTGCTGTTCCTCTCTGGAACCAAGTATGAACAACTCTTCAAACTGGTCGAAGATCAGATACACGGGCCGCAGATGATCGAGATACAACGAGTGTATCGCCTCCGAAACAGTAGCATTGTTCGCGATGGATGTTGTGGCGTGCCGTCGGATTTCGTTGTTGAGCGAAGCGTTGATATTGTCTTTGCGCCTAACAAATAGCTCAAACCAATCCGTCGGCTTGAAACGGTTGGCGAGGCCGCACTGAATCAAGCTACTCTTGCCGGTACCGGACTGGCCGTACACCAGCAACAATTTGGTTTGGAAGACAAGCGTGTAGAGTTGGTCGATCTCTTCAGCCCGGCCGAAAAAGATTTCCTTGTCTTGCCGGTCATATGCATCCAGAAATTTGAAGGGTGATTTCATTTGCCAAACACTGCTTGTCTGAATTGTTCAAACTGCATCTTGATCTGCGGATAATGCTCGTCCGAGACAGTCAGCGTGTCCTCGGCATTATCGACAAATCTGAAATGGTATCTGTCATTCGCCGCATCGTGGTGGGAGTAGAAGAACAGCTTGGAGTTTTGATCACCGGTAAATGCATTCTCATCGATGACAAACGGTGAGAGGCTAAGGTAGTCTTTGACATCCGCAACGTCTTTCAGTAGAATCACTGATTCGCTGTCGGTGAATTCGGGGTAGGTTTCTTCGCTGTCCATAACTCC
>CAYJNF010000380.1:0-4238 GCA_964370915.1 uncultured Chitinophagales bacterium | reverse complement strand
AAGCGTGAATGGAACACGGCAAAGGCATGGCTGTATCGCGAGATGAGCAAGAACTAACCTATACCAATGAACCCCGGCCGCTGGAAACAGATCAAACAGCTGTTTGAAGAGACACTCTCGCAAACGGAAGCCGACCGTAGCGCGTATCTTGACGCTGCCAGCCAAGGCGACCCAGAGCTTAAGTCGGAGGTTGTGTCCCTGCTGGATTCCCACACGCGGTCCGGCAAATTTCTGGAACCGCCGGAAGGTTCGGCTCACGCTCTCGCCTCGGGTTCCCACGCCGATCCATACATCGGCAGACTCTTCGGTCCCTATCGAATCGAGAAACTGATTGGCCATGGCGGCATGGGTGCCGTGTACGAGGCAATGCGTGTTGACGGAGAGTTTCAGAAAAGGGTTGCCATCAAACTCGTACGCCATGCGGCGATCTCACAAGAACTTATCGAACGCTTTCATCAGGAGCGACAAACACTCGCGCGGCTGGATCATCCCAATATTGCGCGACTGATTGATGGAGGGACAACAACCGATCTTGACGGCCAGGGTGTACCGTACCTGATCCTCGAGTATGTTGATGGCGTTCCGCTCGATGAGTACTGCGATCAGAAGCGCCTTACGCTGGCAGAGCGCCTCTCGATTTTCCGCACGGTGTGCGACGCGGTGCAATATGCCCATCAGAATCTGATTGTGCATCGCGATCTCAAGCCCGGAAATATTCTAGTGACACCAACCGGCGTTCCAAAACTTCTCGACTTTGGCATTGCAAAGCTCATTGCTGCGGATCAGCAGGTGGAACCGAGCAACATGACGCGTGTCGGGCTGCGGTTCATTACGGTTGAATACGCGAGTCCGGAACAAATCAAGAATGAGCCGATAACAACCGCGAGCGACGTGTATTCCCTCGGCGTTCTCCTCTACAAGCTTTTGACCGGACGGAGTCCGTATACGTTCAAGAATAGATTGCCGCACGAGATGACGCGCACCGTGTGCGAGCAGGAGCCATTGAAGCCGAGCACAAACCCGCAACGGGTGCCTCTGCTCCCCTCAACGCATTCCATCGAAGCAAGTGCCCTGCGCGGCGTCACTCCTGAAAAACTTCGCCGCCTGCTCTCTGGCGATCTTGACAACATTCTGCTCAAGGCGCTGCAGAAAGATCCGCATCGCCGCTATGTTTCAGTCGAGCAACTCTCTGAGGATCTCCGCCGACACCTTGAGGGTCTGCCTGTTCGCGCCCATCAGGATTCACTCGGCTACCGGACAACACGGTTTGTGAAGAGACACGCACTTGGTGTTTCCGCAACGATGCTTGTTTTCCTTGCTGTGGTCGGTGGCGTGATCGGAATTCTCTGGCAGGCAAACAAAGCGCAGAAGGAGGCAGCGAAAGCCGAGCAGATCAATCACTTCCTCCAGGAAATGCTCGCTTCGGCAGATCCTGCGAAGAGTGGCAAGGACGTAACGGTCGCGCAAACATTGGACGTTGCGGTGCAGCGAGTTGACCTTGAGTTGTGGGACCAACCCGAAATCGCTTCTTCGGTACTTAACACCATTGGCGAAACGTACATTGCGCTGGGACTCTACGACAAAGCTCTTGCTCAGCTTGAACGGTCACTGGCAGTTTCGCAGGCGGCGTTTGGCAACGAATCGGCAACCACCGTGCAAGCCATTCACAGTCTCGCGTATGTTGCCCAATTGCAAAGTGATTTTGTTCGAGCGGATTCGCTGTACCGTCTCGCGATCTCCACGTATCGGGAATTTCATTCGACGCCGGATAGGTTGCTCGTCTCGATGCTCGGCGACTGGGGCACGTTGCTCCGCGACCGGCGTGATCTGGAGAATTCTTCCCGCGTACTCAAGGAAGCGGTCGAAATGTGCAAGACTGTGATTGGTGAAAATACGAAGGAGTACGCGACCTCACTCTCTAACCTCGGTCCTGTGTTGCAGGACCTTCACGAGACGGCCGCGGCCGAAAGCGTGTACCGCAAGGCGTTAGAGATTGGAATTCGGGTGAACGGCGAAGAGCATCTCGATGTTTCCTACACTCAAAACAATCTCGCGTTCGTGTTGATGGAAAAAGGAGATATGCAAGGCGCTGAAAAGCTGCTTCAACAATCGCTGAGCATCAGACGCAAAACATTAGGGGCGGACCATCCTGAAGTTGCCGTTGGCCAGATCAACCTCGCGGGCCTGCTCCTCAGACGCAATGAGCTCAATGACGTTGAGAACCTATCCCGCGATGCAGTTCGTATCCTGCGAAAATCCGTGAACCCCGACAACGTCAAACTCTCATCGGCATTGTTGGTACTGGGGAAAGTTGTCACCCGAAAAGGTGAAGCGAAGGAGGCTGAACAGTATCTGCGCGAAGGCTTGAAGATCAGAGAGAAAATCTTCCCACCCCAGCATTATGCGGTGGGCGGCGCAGCCGAACTGCTGGCGAGGTGCCTGGTTCAGCAACGGCGGTATGCCGAGGCGGAGCCGATGTTGCTCGGAGTGTATCAAGTGCTTCAGACAGCCCCGGAGCAAAACAGAACCTACCTTCTCTCCGTGGTGGGGGCGCTCAAAGAGTTGTATGCGAGTTGGGGGAAGGGATCCAAAGCTGAGACGTACGATGTACTCCTCAGGCAAATGAACACTCAGAGCGAATAGCCTTTATATTCGCGGCGTTCCCATCATGTACATATCACCGGTCGGTTGAGGCATGCCCCCTTTGGGCTCGAGAGTGACGGCAAAAGCGCCGATCTCTTTTGGGTTCGTCACAGCCAAATTCTCGATCTTAAAGAAGTTTGCATTCGTGTCGTGCACTGAAAACACTCCGGCACTGATGGGCTTCTTATCCTTGATCACCCACAGTTGATAGTCCTTGTTCGAAGGAACGGCCGGAAGGTTTGAGACCTGAAGAATAGCGGTGCCATGCTCGGGATCCCAGATGATTTTTCCGTAACCGACGGGATTCGCTCCCATGCCTTTCATCATCGACATTTGAAGGTCTCTCGCCGCGAGAACTTTTAACTGTTCGTCTTTGCGGGTGAGTTCGTCGCGCAGCTCAACCAGCCGCGTGTTGAGTTGCTGTTTTTCCTGTTCGGCAACGACCAACCGTTCGTTCTGTCTGTTGATCGTGTTCATCAGGTTGACGACAAACAATGAGAACACCACGACCATAGCCAGTGACGCTCCTATTGCCCACGGCATCCAGTTTCGGGTCGGCAGGGGTTTTTGGGCGAGTGACGCGGTTCGTTCGTGAGCCGCTTCGCGTGCGCGGGATGAGAGGGCAATTTTCTGCATCAGCTCATCCTTGACTCTGTGTGATGGTGATTTGCGCTCAAGCGCAAGGGGAAGCATTGCGGCGGTGCTCGCAAGCTCGCTGAACGTTTCCAGTTCCTGCGGGGAAGCGATTTTGAGGTACGCTTCGAAGGTGCGCAACTCTTCGCCTTCGAGTCCCCCGAGCGCGTAGTCAGCGCTTCGTTGTATGAATTCTTCTTTTTCCACTACTCTACCCGCGTCTGTAAAAAGTCCCGAAGTTTGATAAGCCCCTGTCGCATGCGGGTTTTTATCGTGCCTAATGGTACGCTAAGTCGCTTCGAGATTTGTTCCTGTGTATACCCTTCGTAATAGCTCAACTCGATTACCGTTCGTTGCTCCGCGCTGAGCTGAGCCAGGCTCTCACGCATCAATGTTTCATATTCACTGCTGATCGCCGCATGTAAGGGATTCGCCATGTACGCCGCATCAGGTATCGCGATGATGTTCGTGTCGTCATCGAGACTTTGTCCTTTGTTCACCAGGTCTTTTGAGCGAAGACGATCAATCGCTTTGCGCCTGGCAATAGTCACAATCCACGTATACACACTTCCCTTGTCGGCGGCAAACATCGAAGCTTTGTTCCAGATCTGCAAGAAAATTTCCTGGAGCAGGTCCTCCGCTTCATCTGTTGCTTTCACAACATTCAGCGCAAGCGTATACACCAACGGTGAATACCGGTCATACAATTCACTCAATGCCGCCTGATCGCGATCCTTGACTCGCAATAGGAGTTTCAAGTCGTCCTCATTGCGAGCCGCCTGACTTGCGATCATAGCCAGAAGAAATAGTGCCATCGTCTTCTTAAAGTACGAAACGAAGGGACTCTTGGATTAAAACAACTCGTCAAAGAACAATACCTGTGCGCCGGAACAGCGTTCTCTGCCGGCCTCTAGGGAATGAACAAGCCGGCGGAGCTACCCACCCATGCCATATTTTTGTTG
>CAYJNF010000379.1:0-4242 GCA_964370915.1 uncultured Chitinophagales bacterium | reverse complement strand
GTTGCAGATATGACAGACGCCCGGCGGGTCCTTGAGACAGAAGGACATGAGTCAGCCTGAACGAAGTGCCGATCGCTTTTCAAAATGGCACGAGGTCGAAGCCTGCCAGCGGCATCGGGACTTGCTACGAATGACATCAACTCAGAGGTGTTGTACTGAAGACCTGTTGAACGCACATGTTGAACTCCTACGGAGTTCGCAATCGTCACAACAAAATGAATTCTGCTACAAACATGCAATCCCTACGGGATTGAAGGAATTCCTGCTCCGTAGGAGCAGTATGTTTGTAGCATGTAGAGGAAAGCACGAATCGGAACTCTGTAAGAGTTCGACATAAGTTTAGATTGAAGTGTCGTTGCTGAGAGCCGACCTCAGGGTGGCGACACGCGGGGACTTGCTCTGACAGAAGTGAATGTGTCAGGATCGCAGCGGCATCTATCCCTCATAACGGTACCCTTGAGATCAAAGGGTGAAATGCCGTCAACCGCATGTAAAAAATTCATTCTTAGATCTCGCAAAGAACACCATGGCAAAATTCAAACGGGCAGATCTCAGTAAGGTCAAGACGATCTCGATCAAAGACCGGTACAGCAAAGTTTCTCCGGCCGATTTTGCAAAGCCGTTTGACGGACGCACCGGTTCGTTCGCGGACTTTGCGGAAAGTCTGCCGAACATTCTTCAGGCAACAGAGCTCCGCACGCTGGTTGATGATATTGTCCGGGCACGTAAAGACGGAAGGCCCGTCATCCTAATGATGGGCGCTCACGTGATCAAGGTCGGGCTGACGCCTGTGCTGATCGATCTCATCAAGCGTAACATCGTAACGTCGGTTGCGATGAACAGCGCCGCCGCAATCCACGACGTCGAGACGGCGATGTGGGGACAAACAAGCGAGGATGTCGCCGCGAACATGATGGACGGCCGCTTCGGGATGGTCCGCGAAACAGGCGAGTTGATAAACCAAACGTTGACGGATGCATTCAGGAATTCCGACATGGGCTACGCAGAAGCGCTTGGCAAGAAGCTTCTCGATCTGAAAGCTCCGAACGCCGCCGTAAGCCTTCTAGCAAGTTGCTATTCACTCAACGTTCCGATCACCGTTCATGCGGCAATCGGGACCGACATCATCCATCAACAACCAACAATGGACGGCGCGGCGACAGGCGAATTGTCGTTTCGCGACTTCCAGACATTGTGCGAATCATGCAAGAGCCTTGTCGGCGGGGGCGTGGTGCTCAACATCGGATCAGCCGTGATCATGCCGGAAGTATTCCTGAAAGCGCTGACAGTTGCCAGGAATCTTGGCGCACCCGCAAAGGGATTTACCACGGCGGTGTTTGACATGAACAACCACTACCGTCCGACGATGAATGTAAAACTCCGCCCCACGCAGGATGGCGGACGCGGCATGTATTTCGCCGGCCATCATGAGATCATGGTGCCGCTGCTCGCGGCCATGGTGAAAGCGAAGATCGATCAGTAACAAAGGACGAGAGTGTCAACCGAAGAACAGTTGATCAACCCGATTCCCCCGCCCCGACTGACGCTGGTTGAAGAACTGTCGGTGTTGGCGCAGCGAATTCCGGCATGGCCGTTTGCAGTACTCTCGTTGATCGGAGTCTTCGTTCTGTACCAGCTCGTTGGCGGGCTTGCTACATTGCTGATCATTGGCGATGATCTCTCAGCCAACAGCGCTACGGTCTTTCGCCTGGTCACGATGCTCGGACAGTTTGCGTTTCTTCTCGTGCCCACCGTTCTCCTCGCAAAACTCAGGTTTCCGCACGTTAAGAACTTCTTCCGCTTCGGTGGAATCAACATCAAAGAACAGCTTCTTGTCATCGTCGCGGTGTTTGCGTTACAGCAGATTCTTCAGGGCTACATGACGCTGCAGGAATCTGTGCCGATCCCGATTCCACCCCTGGTGCAGGAATTTGTAGACAAGATGAAATTGATGATGGAAGAGATGTACCGGATGCTGATCACGGCGAAATCGGTGCCGGAATTTCTTTTTGTCGTGCTCGTCATAGCGGTGACTCCTGCGATTTGCGAAGAGCTTCTGTTCCGCGGGTTGATTCAGCGGACGCTGGAGGAAACCGATACGTTGGTCAGTTCTACCAATGCGGAACGAAACCGGCGGGGACTGATTGCCGCGATCGTCTCGGGAATTGTGTTTGGATTGTACCACATGAACCCGTTTGCGCTCATTCCCCTCGCAACTCTCGGTGTCTTCTTCGGATTCGTCGTGCACCGGTCGCAGAATATCTTTACCGCAATGATGGCACACTTCGTCAACAACTTCACGGCCAGCCTTGCACTGTATCTCAACCTCGACGATAACTTCGATGCCGTTGCTCCCACCGAGCACCCTACCGCGGGAATGCTGATGACGAACTTCGCATTTGCCATGGTGGTTTTTGTTGCAGCAACTTACTATTTTGTCCGTAGCACAAAACCCGGACAGCCGGCCTCGGAACCGGTTGCATCATAGATCTCTCAACTTCTCTCCGGCCCGACTTGAGTAATCTTACCCAGCGTATTCTCGTTGCCCTCGTCGCCATTCCCCTCATGGTCTTTCTTTCGATGATGGGAGGATGGTACTTCTACAGCATGGTGGTGTTCATCGCCTCACTCGGACTGCATGAATTCTATACTCTCGCCGCGAAGAAAGGAGCGAAGCCACAAGTTGTGCCGGGGCTCGTCTTCGGATTCGGCGTTGTCTCCGTCTTCATGTGGACCCGTCTACAGCCGGAAGGTTGGTCAGCCACGGGAAGTCAGGTGTTCCTGCTGTTGTTTCTTCTCTTCACTTCACTCATCGTCACCATCGAGTTGTTTCGCAACAACGGCTCAGCGTTGCTCAACACGGCAACGACTGTTTTGGGTGTGAGCTATGTGTCGGTGTTTCTCGGATCGTTGGTTGGCATACGCGAATTGTTCGCACCCGATCATGCCTCTGCTGCATATATTTCATCAACCGTGTTCCGGACTGAGATGGTGGATTGGGGCGGGCCAACGATCATCAGCATGTTTGTTTCGATCTGGATGTGCGATTCGCTCGCGTATTTTGCGGGACGAACGTTGGGCAAGCACAAGCTCTTTGAGCGCGTCAGTCCCAACAAAACATGGGAAGGCGCAATCGCTGGCTATCTCGGAGCAGTCATTACGTTTGTGGCGGCACAACAGTTTGTTCTTCCCTACATGACTGTTGTGGATGCGTTGATCTGCGGGAGCGTTGTTGGTGTGTTTGGTCAGATTGGTGATCTCGCCGAGTCATTGCTCAAGCGCGATGCTGGCGTGAAAGATTCCTCAGCGCTCATTCCCGGACACGGTGGCGTGCTCGACCGGTTTGACAGCCTGATATTCGTATCACCGTTGCTGTATCTTTTTCTGAGGCTCGTCGTACTGGTTTGAGGTTTGAAGGTTTGAGCCTGTCTGCTCAACGAGTCAACGCACTCGTAGATACGACCCAAAGGGAGTCGTTGACCGAACAGGCAGGGTTTGTTTTTGGATTTGATCAAGAGCGGGCGAGACGTATCATCGCATGCCCATTTCAACCATAATGAACATTGTACATACACCATAGATGACTTCGCCTACCCCCATTCGAGCCGTTGACATGCGTCTGATCGATGACCTCTTTGAAATGGGCGGCGGATACGTTCTCGATTTCACCGACCGGACATTCGCTGAGTTCTTCCACGACGACCTCGGTATCAACATAGACGACCCAAAGTACCAGACTGAGGGAACGAGTAAGGCGAAGCGCCTGCGGTATTTTCTGAAAACTAGCAGTGCCGAACAGCGGATCAGAACTCTCACCGCACTATGGGAGTATCGAGAGACGAATCGACGCCGTAAAAGAATAGAAGAATCAGTTCCAGAAGCCGCAGTTGAATTCCGCAAGTTGATCGTCCGGCTTTCGGATAAGGCACAGCCAACTCCGGC
The DNA here is from genome assembly GCA_964370915.1 of uncultured Chitinophagales bacterium. Classification (GTDB taxonomy): domain Bacteria; phylum Bacteroidota; class Ignavibacteria; order UBA10030; family UBA6906; genus CAADGV01. The sequence goes on along the minus strand of CAYJNF010000379.1, from coordinate 300 downwards.
TACTTCGCCGACTCATAATCCGCACTTTGATCTTTCGAAGATTGATCTACTAAAGGATGAGTTAATGGAGCTTAGTAAGTTGGCTCCTCAGCCTCGCGGCTTCGCGTATGAACGGTTTCTGAAGAACCTATTTGATGCAAATGGCCTTGCGGCGCGTTCGTCATTCCGTCTGGTGGGGGAGCAAATAGACGGCAGTTTCGAGCTGACCGGAGAGACCTACCTGCTGGAAGCTAAGTGGCATGGAGCACCCATTGGAGCAGCAGACTTGCGATCGTTCAACGCGAAGGTAGAGGATAAGGC
>CAYJNF010000378.1:0-4247 GCA_964370915.1 uncultured Chitinophagales bacterium | reverse complement strand
GAGATTCCTTCAGCGGCGCGGGTTGCGGCAGAATGACGGCCCGTTTTTCAGACATCGTATCCTTGCTGCCAGCCATGGGAGGTGGTGTGTAGATGGGGATCTGCACCGGTTTTGGTTTCTCGTCGGGTACGAGACCCTCAAGCAGTTGCATCTGTTTCCATTCGCGTTTCAGGAAGGAGACGAATTCTTTGTCCCGTTCTTCCACGAATGATTGGTACTTCTTCTCTTCGTCCTTTTTCCACTTCTCAAAATCATTCTGCCCTATTGCAGCGTGAAGTGCGGTCGCTACCAGGGCGAGGATGAACCACAGAGTGCGTTGACTGAACAGACACATGATGTGCTCCTGCCAGAGAAGCGCTGTGAATGAATGACATCCTAGAAATACACGATGATCGAGCCGCTGAACCGATTCACATTATAGCTGTAGGAAAAATCCGTTTTGCCGGCGTCGGTCCACTTCTGCTCATACTGATCATGCGAGAATGCAAAGTCGAGGGCAAAACTGTTGCTGATGAATCCTGTGCCTACAGAAAAGCCGATTCCGGAGGCTGCGTTTTTTGAATTGTACGTGTTGTTAGCCTGATCCCATTCATAATCAGAATAGAGTGTCGGGACGGTTCTGAATCCGGCTCGAATGGGTATCACTCCACCCTTCATAACGATTAGGTATTCCCCGCCAACCCTGACCTGATTCAGGTTTTCATTGTGATCACTCATCGGACCGGAAATCGTCGTGTCAGGAAGTCCCTGCCGCGGAGTAACAATGTTGCTCTTCTTGTCGGCAAACAATCGCATTTCGTAATCTGCCGCCAATGTAAAGCTTTCACCAATCTGAACTGATGTTCCGAATCCTGCCATCAAGGGCATTTCGACTTCCCAAGTCACCTTCGCATTAGATGTAGTTCCGGCGAAGTTGATCGAGGCGTCGACATCTGATTTTAAAGTGAACGGCGTCCTTACTGTAGCCCCGAGTTTCAATGGAATCGGATTCTCGAGTCCACTGAAATCCAGTAAGAGACCGCCGGCGAAATTGATACCGTTGAATTTGAAATCGAGCTTTGAAGTTACGCCACTTGCTTTTTCCTGATACTCTGCAGAACCAAGCCAGATGTTGGCCGCGGCACCCACAGAAAGGATCGGACCGAAGCGGACAGCGATTCCCGGTGTCACGGTATTTGCCGCGCCATTTGAACTGATGGAATCGTTGCCGAGTTTGTAGTAAAAATCGAGTTGCGATTGATAAGCAACCGCCAGAACAATGTTCGAAGTTCCTGAAGTGAATGGAACAACGAGGCTGGCGAAATTGGGATTGAAATGCGAATAGGTATTCTCTACCGTGATCTTGGAGATCTCGTTTTTGTCTTCCGAGACTTCCTGGATGTAGCGCCCGACACCGGAGATTTCCGCGCGCTCAATCTGCCCGAGGCCGGCAGGATTCCACACGATTGCCGTAGCGTCATCTGCAACGCCGATAAATGCTCCACCAAATCCATCAGCACGCGCTCCCGCTCCGGTGATGTTCCAATTCAGTTGTATGCTACCGATCTGAGCGAGACCGACTGAAGTGAAGGCAAGGCTCAGGATACACACGGCGTAGCAATGAAGTTTCATTAGAGATCTTCCTTTCTCGATGTGTTAAGGGACCATCAGATCATTTGATCACTATTCTGTCGCCGATCCGAATATCACGACCCGACTCCTCCTTGATGACTCGTACGGCCGAGACTTTTTCCAGTACTTCGACCACCTGCAGCTCACCAAGTCGGATCACTTGCTTCTGCAGGAATTTCCCGGTTTTGGGATGCACAAAATCACCGACAACGCGAAACGCCACACACTTTGATCCCTTGCGGATTCTCTTTTCGCTTCCGACATCGACATACATCATCTTGTTGTCTTTGGTAATAACTTCACCCTCCACCAACGGGAGCTCGTTGTAAATGTTGATTGCAACCATCTCCACCAGCTTCTCGACATCCTCCAGATCGGTTCGTTCTCCACGGTCACTTTTTGCAACGATCACCTCGCTCGACTGCGTATCAATCACACGTGCGTTCACCGTTGTCATTGAGCCGATGATGGTAATGTTGCCAAGGATGATGGCATCCGCCCCCGCTATGCGACCGACCTCGACAGCTGTCTTTTCATCAACTACACCTGATACTTGAAGCTCTTGTTCTTTGAGTAACTCGTCCATTTTCCATCTCTCAATCACCCTGAACCTTCGGAGATTCACAAGCTGCAGAATCATTTTGTCGGTCGCGGCATCGACGTAGCTTTGTGATTCACCTTTTCCCTGAAAAGGCAGGACGGCGATTGCCAACCGCTCGCCCACCTGCGTTACGCTTGCAGGATCATACGTCAAAGCTCCTGATGGCAGAACAGGCTCTTTGGTGACAATGATCTCTTTGGGAAGAGGTTCCTCCTTCTTGCTGTTTACGGGTTCGTCTTCGTCATGGGATTTCTTTGCAGCGACGAGAACTGTGGGCGGGACTCTGTTCTTAACATGATTGAGGTATTCTTCCGCTCTGCCGCTCGAGACATATGCCAGCGAAAGTTCGAGTTCCTTCTTTGCATTCTCGAACTCACCCAGGTTGTAGTAGGCAACGCCGAGCTCGCGGTGTGGAAAGTACGGGATGAAGCGCGTGCCGTACGTGCGCCTCATGTCGGAGTCTTCAAACTCCAGTGATGCTGCACCTTTGAGTTCCTCGATTGCGCGGAGCCAGTCTTCCTTCTCGATGTAGTTGAGACCGTTGGAATAATAGTTATAGAATTTTGATTGAGAAAGACAGAACGTGGTGTGCAAGAGGAAGAGAAGTAGTGTAGCTGTTGCTATCCTGTTCATGGTCGTCGGCCTTCTCGATGTGCATGAGTTGAGTCAAGACGCATCTCGTGTCCCGCAGGCACTGCCGTGCAACTCATCGGTCTGTGGAAATGACGATGAATGACGTTGCACTTCACTTGAAGAAGTGGTGTCGTCAGGTATGATGGATCAGGTAGGATATCGGCGACTCCGTAATTCTGCTCCAAGCATGGTGCCAAAGAGAGAGAGAAAGAACTTGAATAGGGGACTGCACTTCGTGTTCCGAGAAAGAAATGGATTTCTGAAGTGAGGATACTATGCAGCGCAGCCTCACAACGTCGCCCGAATCATTCTCTTCGAGGCAGTTGACGATGTGTACTTGACTGTGTGTAATATACGTCTCGGTTTCAGCTTTGTCAATCAAAGAAATGTCTGCCGAATCTCAGGAGGCGCAGAATTCGACGGAGTCGTAGTACGTCCGCTCAGGCGGATTGCAGGATGTAAACGAAATGTCCCATAATGAGAAAAAGCTCCGATCATAAGATCCAGAGCTTCGCTCCGTCCCGACAGAGTCGGGAAACCTGCATCCCGACTGCGTCGGGATAACAGCCGCATGCTCACAAGCCAATCTCGCCAGCGATCAATCGCTCAAGCATCTTGCGGCTTTTCCATTTCTTCACCTTACGTTCAGCCTGTAAGGCCAGTTCTTTGTCCTCAAACTCGCACCGGTACACAATCCTCCATGGGCGGCGACGTGAACCCTTTCTCGATGGAGTTGTGAAATTGCACGCGCCGTTCAGGGTCTTCAGACGATCCCACGTAGTACCGACCCGACGAAACGGATTGCAGGATATACACGGAATGTCCCATAATGAGAAAAAGCTCTGGATCATAAGATCCAGAGCTTCGCTCCGCGAGCAGGACTCGAACCAGTTCAAAGACTAAAAAGCACAACAAATCCCGCCTAGTGTGCGTCCACCAATCGCTTGAACGCGTACCATTCGCACGCGCAAGGGTACAGATAAGGGTACACTCTCCCCCCGCGAGAAGATCGCTTCTCTTAACGCATCGTAGAGCGATTAGAGCACAAAAAGAACACTAACCTCAGGAGGAATTACTTATGACACTCTCGTACTGCAACGACATCATGGGAGATGGCAAGCGGCACCGCGTGAAGGCAACGATCACGACGGACCACCCTGCTTCGCATTATGGACAGCCCGTTATCGTCCTCGCAGACGGCGACGCACTTGATTTGACTTCATGGGTGTTGTGCCAATACCGTGTTGAGAAGGCAACGAAGAAGGAACGGGAACAACTCCAGCGACTTCTCGGGGCTTGAGAGACGAAAAGAAGTTAGCGATATTGTAGCAAGCACAACGTCCGTATGTGTTGCGACAGAATTCAAAATCCTTCCCCTCGTTCACGACTGAGATCGTGAGGC
>CAYJNF010000377.1:0-4255 GCA_964370915.1 uncultured Chitinophagales bacterium | reverse complement strand
GCGCTGTACTCCAACGGAATTGTCCGTCTGACTTCTGCCGGCTACCTGCTCTGCGATGAGATCTGCACTCAGCTTATGCCATGATTTCCATTGAAGTTCAACCGTTTTTGCGTATCTTTATTTCACTTAATCCTTGCCAATTTGCGTTATATCCCTACATATTGAGGCTTCCGAAATGACTCACAAGCAGTTGAATCGCGGACTTGCCGCGATTGCGTTTCTCGTTCCGATGATTGTCTATGCAATAACCGTGGCACCAACTGTTGTTTTCTGGGATGTCGGCGAGTTCATCGCCGCGGCCTACATGATGCAGGTTCCTCACCCTCCCGGCTCTCCTCTGTTTCTCTTTCTCACACGCCTGGCGATGATGATTCCGGTTGCTTCCGATCTTGCGGTGCGGGCACATCTGTTTTCCGCACTCCTCAGCGCGCTGGCAATTATGTTCACGTATCTGTTCGCTGTGCGCGTGATTTCCAAATTCAGAGGCTCGCCGGAGACCCTCGCGGACAAGGTCACAACGTACGGGGCGGCATTCATTGGTGCGATGACGCTTGCTTTCAGTGCGACGTACTGGGCAAACTCGATTGAGGCTGAAGTCTACGGTGCAAGCATGTTCTTCCTGACCGCAATTATGTGGCTCGGCATGCGATGGCATGAACGTGCAGCCAACGAAGGAAACGAAAAGTACATACTCCTGATCTCGTATCTCATTGGGCTTTCTCTTGGTGTCCACCTTCTTGCCCTGCTGGCAATCTTCCCGGTGCTGATGATCATCTATTTCAAACGCTACGAATTTTCACTCAACAGCTTCATCAAATTCAGCGCTGTCGCCGTTGCAATTTTCTTTGTTGTCTATCCGGGAATCGTGAAATGGGTCCCCGGCATGATGGACGGTGAGTTCTTGGGAAAGCGGAGTGCGGTCTGGGAATTTCTGCCATGGTTGTTGCTGGGTGGCTCGCTATACGGCATTTACTATTCATACATACACAAGAAGAAGACGTTGCACATTGCGCTCCTGTCCGGAGTGATGATCTTCTTCGGATACACGACTTACACGAGTGTCATTATCCGCGCAAATCAGAATCCCCCGATGAATGAAAACGATCCCAGCAATCTGGCGCGCTTGACCTCCTACCTTGGCCGTGAGCAATACGGCGATGCACCTGTCACCAAGCGTCGGTACAGTCAGGAACCGCAGCATCAGGGTATCTACACGAACTACACAAGCGACATGGATTTCCTGATACGATATCAGTTGAATCACATGTTCTTCCGTTACATGGGACAGAATTTTATCGGAAGTGAGAACGATGTGCAGGATGCCGGAGTTTCCTGGAAAGATACGCTGGGGATTCCGCTGCTGGTTGGCTTGTTTGGCTTCTGGTGGCAATTCAACCGCGATTGGAAGATGGGGTTGATTCTGCTTGCTTCGTTCATTATTTTCGGCCCCGTTCTTGCCCTGTATCAGAATCAACAAGAGCCTCAACCGCGTGAGCGCGACTATTTCTACGTCGGTGCTTACTTCATCTTCACGATTTGGATCGCCGCGGGCGTTGTTGGCATCATAGATTTGCTGAAGCAATGGAAGCCGTCGATGGTCTTGCCGTTTGCCGCGGTGTGTGTTCTGCTGTTCCTCGGCGCAATTCCGGCAAATCTTGTCCGTGTCAACTTTGATTCGCATGACCGACGCGGCGACTATGTCGCGTGGGACTATTCATACAACATTTTGCAGACCTGCGAGAAGGATGCGATACTCTTCACGAACGGTGACAATGATACATTTCCCCTCTGGTATTTGCAGGACGTTGAGGGCGTTCGACGCGATGTTCGCATTGTCAATCTCAGTCTCGTGAATACGCCGTGGTACATTGAGCAAATGAAGAAGAAGCCGTACTACGCCGAGGCGAAGGCGGTACCGATCAGCATGAGCGACAAGCAAATTCAGGAAATACAGCCGGTCCAGTTTGAAGAGACGAAGCTCTCGCTTCCTGTTCCTCAAGAGGTATACGCCCGCTTTCACGTCACAGACACCGCCGAGACAAACAAAGGACGCCTGGAATTTACGATGCGACCGACGTTACAGTATGGTCAGATTGGCGCTCTCCGCGTGCAGGATCTTATGACGCAAGACATCATCTTCCAGAACAATTGGAAGGTGCCGGTTTATTTTGCCGTGACATGTTCACCGGACAGCAAGATCGGGCTTGACGAGTATCTCTGGTTCAATGGCCTGGCATGGCGGCTCGAGCCGCACAAAGTGCCTGACGACTATCGCGGTGTGAACATCGATATTCTGGAACAGAATGTCTTCAACGAGCCGGAAGGCTTTTCAAAGACTCCCCAGTACGGATACAAATTCCGAAGGATCGCCGATCCCGATGTGTATTTTGACGAGAACACCAGCCGGTTGATGATCAACTATCGTTCGGCGTTTATTCGCGTGGCGCTGTATCATGCCAACTACACCAACAACAAAGAGAAAGCCCTCGCCGCCCTTGATCGGATGGAAGCCGTGATTCCAAGAAAGAAAATTCCCATGGGATGGGAGTTGACATCCGATATTGCCGCGTTCTACAACCGACTCGGCAAGCCCGAGAAGTATCAGGAGTTGATCGCCGAAATCGAGCCTCAATGTCTTGCAGCAATTGACCGGCGCGAGTATTCCTTGAACAGCTACTACAATCCTGTGCGTGTCCTCCTGGAGATTTACGATACGCGCAAGGACTATCAGGCGTCTATTGACTTGTTGAGGAAAGTGCAGGCTCAGAACCCGGGAATTCAGGGCGTGGATGATCGCGTCAAAGCCCTTGAGTCCATGTTGCGCGGTTCAGCGTCCCAGCTTCCGGAAAAAGTTGATTCGATAAGGAAGAACTGAGTGAGAGATGCCACGACCATCGGGTTGCTCTCATGCGGGCAGCATGTGAAAGGCGCGTGCTGATTCCATGCGAGTTCTGATTACCGGCATTGAAGGATTCGTCGGCAGCCATGCAGCGGAACTGCTTCTCTCATTCGGGGCCGACGTGCACGGCACGATTCTGAAAGGGTCGGAAGCTCCGAACCTTGCCCACATAAAGCGCAGGCTCACGTTGCATGAACTTGAGGTGTCGGACACACAACAGGTTCAAGCGCTTGTGACCGCAGTTTCTCCCCAGCGCATTCTCCATATCGCCGGCCAGGCGTTCGTTCCGAATTCGCTTCAGAATCCGATGGAGACCTTTCAAACGAATGTGCTGGGTGGCTTGGCCGTGCTTGAAGCAGCGAGACAACTGCAGATTGCCAGTGGAAAGAAACGCTCAGTTCTTGTCGTGAGCAGCAGCGAAGTGTACGGAAAAACTCAACCGGACCAAATGCCCATTACGGAGTTGGCACCCTTGGCGCCGGGCAACCCGTACGCTGCGAGCAAAGCAAGCATAGATTTGATCGCGCAGCAATACGCGCAGTCTTTTGGTCTGGATGTCATTGTTGTCCGGCCGTTCAACCACATTGGATCGCGACAAAATCCCATTTTCGTTGTTTCGGATTTTGCGCGACAATTTGCAGAAATCGCGTCAGGGAAGAGGGATCCCGTTATTTTCACGGGCAACACATCAGTCAAACGCGACTTTACCAACGTTCGCGATGTCGTCAGAGCGTATTGGATGTTGTTTGATCGTACTTCATCCGATGTTGTCTTCAATGTTGCCTCCGGCGTGGCGGTCGAAATCGCACTCATTCTGCGGCAGCTGGAAGAGATTAGCGGGACAAGAGTTCGCGTGGAATCCGACCCGGCTCGCATCCGTGACTATGATGTTCCTGTTGTGGTCGGGAGTTATGATCGGCTGCGCAAAGCCACCGGCTGGACACCGCAAGTTCCCCTCGCGGAAACTTTGCAGGAAGTGTACACCTACTGGTTCGGTCAATTGAACGATGCCAAGGCCGCTACCTCCGCTTCATGAAAATCCTCGTTGTCAACTGGCAGGACATCAAAAATCCCCTTGCAGGGGGAGCCGAAGTTCATCTCCATGAAGTTTTCTCGCGCATAGCATCACAGGGGCATCATGTGACGCTCTTCTGTTCCTCCTTTCCCGGTGCGCTTCCCGAAGAAAATATCAACGGCATTCACGTGGTGCGCAAGGGCGGACGATATCTGTTCAACTTCACGTTTGCGGTCGAGTATTTCCGCCGTTTTAGGGACGAGAAGTTTGATATTGTTGTCGATGACATGAACAAGATTCCGTTCTTCACGCCGCTGTTTGTTCGCGAGCCAATCTATGGC
>CAYJNF010000376.1:0-4260 GCA_964370915.1 uncultured Chitinophagales bacterium | reverse complement strand
TAGTGGTTGATAAGCTTGAACGGCAACGATGCGTCGGGCCTGCGGTGCAGAGCATCGCCTCCCACGACGATTGCTCGCAGGGATGTTTCGGGCGGCCAGGCGAGGTCAAGCATCATCTCCACCATGGGTGTCGGCACAAAAGAGCGGGTCATTTTGTTTGAGACAAACCATTCCAAAAGATCAGTGGGGATTGAGCGGGTCGCGTCGTCGGCAATATGCAGACTTGCTCCTGCAACGAGATAGGGAAAGATCTCCAGCACCGAGGCATCAAATCCGGCGCTTGCAATCTGGGCAGCACGATCGGCTTCTGTCACTCCGTACTTACGAATGTGGCATTGCACCACATTCACCAATCCCTCGTGTTGCAGCAAGACGCCCTTTGGTTTTCCTGTGGAGCCGGAAGTGTAGATGACGTATGCAAGATTCTGCGGCGAAGTGATATTCACAGGATCATCGGCGCTCTGCAAGGAGATCCGCTCATTGATGGAATCGAGATGAAGCGTGATTATTCCTCGTGTCGGCAGAGCCTGAGATATCGATTCCTGTGTGAGCAACACCTTCATGCCCGAATCTTCACACATGAATGCCAATCGCTCCAACGGGTAACTCGCATCCATCGGCAGATATGCACCGCCGGCTTTCAGGACGGCGAGCATTCCCACAATCATCTCAGGCGAACGCGTCACGCAAACGCCCACAATAACCTCAGGCCCGACACCGCACGAGCGCAAATAGCGGGCAAGCCTGTTTGCCTTTTCATTCAGCTCCCGATATGTCAGGTATCGCTCGCCTGATTTGACGGCCAGTGCGTCGGGAGTTCTTCTCACGGCTGATTCGATCAGTTGGTGAGCGCACAGTCCCGTCGCAAACGCTTCGTCGGTGGCGTTCCACTCGACGAGTACCTGATGTCGCTCGGCTTCGGGAAGCAGTGGCAGCGTGGCAATGGGCCGATCGGGGTGTGCGGTGATACTTGCCAGCAACATCCTGAATTGACCCGCCATTCGCTGGATCGTAGTCTCGTAGAACAAGTCCGTGTTGTATTCAAACATTCCTCGAAGCTTGTCAGGCTCTTCACTGAATGTTAGCGTGAGATCGAATTTCGACGAACCGGTTTCAACTTCAAGCAGACTGAAATCGAGATCATGCATCCGGACATTCTTCAGCGGCGACTCGAGCACATCGAACATCACTTGAAAGAGAGGGCTGCACCTTGGATCGCGCTTTACATGGAGCGCATCGACCAACAAATCAAACGGAAGCTCTTGATGCTTGTATGCCTGGAGTGCAAAGTCCCGCGTTCCGCGCAAGACTTCCCTGAGAGACAAGTCTCCGCGAATGTCCGCCCTCATGACGAGGGTGTTCACAAAGAAACCGATCAGTCGCTCAAGCTCCACCCGTGTTCTGTTTGCGATAGGCGTTCCAATGGCAATGCATTCCTGTCCCGTGTATCTGAAGAGAAACGCCTGAAACGCCGCCAGCAAAATCATGTACGCTGTTGCTCCCTCCGAGCGGGCGATTTCCTTTAATTTGCCTAGATCAGCAGAAGGTACTTCAAACGGATAGTGTGCGCCCTTATGCGATTGCGAGTGCCGACGCGGCTGATCCAGAGGGAGATCAAGCAACTCCGGAACGCCTTCCAGAGATTGTTTCCAGAAGGACAGCTGTTGTTCAAGATATTCACCCGTCAGCCGGTTGGATTGCCACTCGGCGTAGTCGGTGTACTGAATTGGAAGTTCGGGCAATGTGGTTGCATGGCCGGAAACAAACCCGGAGTAGCATGCTTGAAGTTCCTGGAGCAACAGGTTCGTCGACCATCCATCAAACGCAATATGATGGACCGAAAAGAGAAGCACGTGCATCTGACTGTTCAACTCCAACAGACTTGCCCGAATTGGCGGGCTGGCGGATAAATCGAACGGGCGGCGAGATTCCAGTGTCGCGAGTCGGCGCACCGTGTCTTCTTGCTGATCTGCCGGGACGTGCCGGAGATCGATCAACTCAAATCCGAATGCAAACTCGTCGAGCACCACCTGAACCGGTTCTCCATCGACGGTTTGAAAGAATGAACACAGGGTTGCATGTCTGTGGATGATGGCGGCAAAAGTCTTCTGAAGAGCTGGTACATCCAACGGTCCAACAATCCTCAGCGGTGCCGAGATATTGTAGATGTGGCTTTGTTGATCGAGTTGGTCGAGAAACCACATCCGCTTTTGCGCGTACGACATCGGATGGACAGATTTATTTTTCCGGGGAAGGATTGTGTCCCCATTATGTTGGCCTTGCCGTTTCTTTCGTAATCGCAAGGCAAGCAACGCCTGCTGCTCGGGAGTCAGGGAGTTCAGGATGTCATCGATATTCCTCATACGGCACCTTCCTCGGATGAGGTATTGGACAAGAGTCTCTGTAACTCTTCAGGGCTGAGATCTTCTATTTCCGCGAAAGCCTGCGTCAAATCCTCATCCGACCCGGTTTCTGCTATCGACCTTACTATCGCATGGGCAAGTTCGGCAACGGTTGGGGTTTCAAACATTCGCTGCAGCGGAATGTCAAGTCCATACGTCTGGCGCACTCGTGAGACGACCTGGGTCGCGAGCAACGAATGCCCGCCAAGGTCAAAGAAGTTGTCGTTAATCCCTACCCGTTCCACCCCCAGCAAGGAGGCCCATATGTTCGTGAGTTCCTGTTCAATGGGCGAACGCGGCGGACTGTACTGCTTTCCTGAGTGCAACGCGTCCGCCGTCGGTTTCGGCAAAGCGTCCCGATTCACTTTTCCGCTTGGCGAGAGTGGCAGAGCATCGAGGGGCACGAACGCCGACGGCACCATGAACGAAGGAAGCTTCGAGAGGAGATAGGCCTTCAAATCTTCAGCGTGAAAACGTGTATTGGCACGGGACACCACGTATGCGACGATGCGTTTGTCATCGGCAATTTCTTGACTAATCGCTGCCGCGACATCACGAACATGCGGGTGAGTGCTGAGAACCGCTTCGATTTCTTCCAGTTCAACGCGGAAGCCGCGGATTTTTACCTGGTGATCAGTCCGCTCCACAAATTCGAGATTTCCATCTTCACGCCGGCGTACAAGGTCGCCCGTGCGGTAGAGTCGTGCTCCATCGTTAGCAGCAAATGGGTCCGGGAGAAAACGATCGGCGGTAAGGCCCGGAGAGCCAAGATACCCTTGTGCCACACCGTCCCCACCGATGTACAATTCGCCCGTCGCTCCAAGTGGAACAGGGTTCAGATACCGATCGAGCACATACATCTTTCTATGGCGAAGCGGAGTGCCAATCGGAACGCGACGTTGCAGTCTCGCCGTCTCAAACAATTCTGCCACTTCACATGTGGAAGCCGTGATTGTCGTTTCGGTCGGGCCATAGGCATTCAGCAGCCGGGCGCTGCGGAACGGGCTTTCATTCCAAAGACGAACACTTTCCGGCTGGAACACATCACCGCCGATAATCAACAGCCGAATCGTATTTCCCGCGACGATCTCCGGTTCGAGAACACATTTTTGGACGACCTGATGCCAGTACGCGGGCGGGACGTTTGCCACCGTTACATTGTGTTCAACGAGTGCCCGGCAGAATTCTTCGGGCGACCAGAGTGCGGCTCCTCGCAAGATCACAGTCGATCCAGCAATAAGCGGGGGAAGAACCTGCTCGAGCGAAGCATCAAAGCAGAGCGACGCAAACTGCAACACTCTATCAGTTGCCTGCAGGTTGTAGTGGGGGACAATAGTTTTGCAGTGGCGAGCAAGTGATCCGTGGGAAACGAGCACTCCTTTCGGCACTCCGGTGGACCCTGAAGTATAGATTACATAGGCGAGCGCCTCCGGATGGATTTCAATTTGAGGATTGTTGTCGTCCTCCTGTCCATCGGTGCATAGTGTATCATCGATGATGACGTAGTCAATACCCGTACGGTCGATGGCCAATGGAACGCCGCTCCGACCGATGACAATTCGTGCATGTGCATCATTCAATATGAACTGAATGCGTTCTTGCGGAAGCTCAATGTCGAGAGGCAGATACGCTCCGCCGGACTTCAAGATCGCCAGCAATACAACAATTGAATCGATCGAGCGATCAAGATACACTCCGACCAATTGCTGGGGACCAATGTTCCGCAGTTGCAGCTCGTGCGCAATTTTGTTTGCCGCTCGATTGAGGTCACGGTACGTCACCATTCGCCCATCGTGAATCAGTGCAACGCCAAGCGGTGTTGCCTCAACCTGTTGTTCGAATAGCTTTACGATGTGGG
>CAYJNF010000375.1:0-4264 GCA_964370915.1 uncultured Chitinophagales bacterium | reverse complement strand
CGACAAAATGTTGAACGCACACCAGTCTGGATGATGCGTCAGGCTGGACGATACCTCCCCGAGTACAGAGCTGTCCGGGCGAAATCTGACTTCCTCACCATGTGCAAGACCCCGGAACTTGCGGCTGAAGTCACCGTCCAGCCCGTGGATATCATCGGGGTCGATGCCGCGATTATTTTCTCTGACATTCTCGTCATACCGGAAGCGATGGGTTTGCATCTGGAGATGGTTGAATCGAAAGGTCCACGGTTTCTTAATCCGGTTCGAACAAAGGATGATGTCGATGCGCTGAAGATACCCGATCCGGAAAAGAGCCTGAGATATGTCATGCAGGCCCTGGAGATGACAAAGCGTATTCTTGGCAAGCGCGTCCCTCTGATCGGCTTTTCCGGCTCGCCCTGGACACTCGCCGCATATATGATCGAAGGTTCCGGAGGCAAGGAATGGAAGCACACCAAGCAGATGATGCTGAATCAGCCCGAACTGATGTTGGAAATCCTCGACAAGCTCGCTGAGTCTGTTCTCCTGTATCTTGAGGCGCAGCTTGCCGCGGGCGCAGATGCGGTGCAAATCTTTGACACGTGGGGCGGCATTCTCAATCCTGATCACTACAAAAAATTCTCCCTCGATTACATCCATAGGATTGTCTCAAAGCTCCATCGCAATGGACAGCCAGTAATTGTGTTTTCCAAGGGAGCCAATCACTCGCTTAAGGATATCGCCGACATTGGTGCAGACGTTATCGGTCTCGACTGGACTGTTGACATAGCAGATGCCAGAAATCAGATCGGTGAGAAGGTTGCGTTGCAGGGAAACCTTGATCCTTCATATCTTTACGGGTCGCCCGCAGCTATCCGGCATGAAGTAAAATCCATATTGAAAAAATACGGTAAAGGATCGGGACATGTGTTCAATCTCGGCCACGGCATTTTTCCCGATGTGCCGGTCGAGCACGCCCGCGCAATGGTCGATGCCGTGAAGGAAGAAAGCGCTGCTTTTCATCGTTGATCAGAGAGATGACTGAACCAGAACATACCGTCCTGACGAAACCACTTGCAGAGCGGACCCGTTCGTACTTTGAGGGTTTGCAGCGGAAGATTTGTCTAGCGTTTGAATCACTTGAGCCCGAAAGGAAATTCAGCGAGGATCGCTGGGAGAAAACTGACGGTCGCCATACGGATAAATCCGGCGGCGGCGGTCTCAGTTGTGTTATGGAAGATGGAAAGATTTTTGAGAAGGGTGGAGTCTTGACGTCGACGGTGTTTGGCGGCTTGCCCGAGTCTCTCGCTCTCAAGATGAATGTCCCGCCGACGACGTACTATGCAACGGGGATCTCGCTGATCATGCACCCACTCTGCCCTATGGTGCCGACGGTGCACGCGAACTTCCGGTACTTTGAACAGGCTCATGGCGACAGTTGGTTCGGCGGTGGAATCGATCTGACTCCGTACTATCCGTATGACGAAGACAACAGGCACTTCCATGCGGCGCTGAAGAGTGCTTGCGATATGTTGAACGATGAGTACTACCCTCGTTTCAAAAAATGGTGCGACGAATATTTCTACCTCAAGCACAGAGAAGAGACGAGAGGAATCGGCGGGGTGTTCTTTGACTATCTGCGTGGCGACCCGGAGCATTACTTTGAATTTGTGCAGTCGGTGGGAGACGCATTTCTTGACGCATACATTCCGATTGTCAAGAGGCGAATGAATGAGCCGTGGGGTGAACGTGAACGATCCTGGCAGGCGGTGCGTCGGGGACGTTATGTGGAGTTCAACCTCGTGTATGACCGAGGCACGACGTTTGGCCTCGAAACGAAAGGGAGGATCGAGTCGATCCTCGTATCGCTTCCGCCAAAAGTCGAATGGCACTACAATCTTCAACCCGAGCCGAATTCCCGCGAAGCAAAACTTGTTGAATTGTTGAAATCACCGAGAGATTGGACAACCTGAGACAACAATTCATGAGTTCATCAAAACCCATCGGCGTGGTTCTTTTGCAACTGGGTGGTCCCGATTCGCTCCACGCCGTGCAGCCGTTTCTTTACAATCTCTTCTGCGATCCTGATATCATCGACTTGCCGTTGGCGTTTCTCTTTCGCAAACGGCTTGCAAAGTTCATCTCCTCGAAGCGAGCACCGAAGGTACAGGGATTGTACAAGAACATTGGCAACAAGTCCCCGATTCTGAAAATGACGAATCGCCAGGCGCATGCTCTTGAATGCGAGCTGCGAAAGTCCATCAACGCAAAAGTGTATGTCGCAATGCGCTACTGGCATCCATTGACGGAGGCTGTCATTGATCAGATACAGCGTGATGGCGTGGAGAAGGTCGTGTTGCTTCCGCTGTATCCGCACTATTCCAAAACGACGACAGGCTCAAGCGTCAACGAGTGGAACCGTGTGCTGAAACTGAAACACCTCGCCGGCCCGCATCCATCGCTCGTCGAGCACTACTACGATCATCCACTGTATATTCGTGCGTTGGTGAAGAACATCAATATTGCACTGATGCGGGTGAAACCTGCTGACCGTTCAAAAGTGCATCTTGTGTTCAGCGCACATGGAACTCCTGTCAAGCTGGTGAAGGATGGTGACCCGTATTCGCATCATATCCGGAAAACGTATGAAGCGGTTGTCAGGGGAGGGAACTTCGGGCTCGAGCATCACCTTTGTTTCCAGAGCAAGGTCGGACCACAAAAATGGCTTGAGCCATCTCTTGACGGAACCATCGAACGTCTGGCCGCTGAAAAGGTGTCGCACATGATCGTGATTCCTATCGCGTTCGTTTCTGATCATATCGAAACTCTCTCGGAAATTAATATGGAAGGCAAAGAAGAAGCGCATCATCTTGGCATCAAGCATTTTGATATGATGCCGGCGCTCCACACGAATCCGCTGTTTGTCCAAGCCCTCGCAGATGTTGTACTCAAGAAGGTCAACGCATGAGCCGAGTTGTCATTATTGGTGCGGGAATCTCAGGATTGACCGCGGCATACTGGTTGAATGAGGCCGGCGTCGATGTTACTGTTCTTGAGCAAAACAGATACGTTGGTGGCACGATGCGCACGGAGCGCGAAGACGGCTGGATGATCGAGACCGGTCCGAACAGTGCGCTTGAGACGACTCCGTTGTTCAGCGAAATGTTCGAGGGGTTGGGAATTCTTGATCAGCGATTGTACGCAGACGAGCGTGGCAACAACCGCTACATCCTTCGCGATGGGAAATTGCACGCTCTTCCAATGTCGCCGGGGGCTTTTCTTGCGACATCGCTCTGGTCTGTTGGGGGAAAGCTCCGGCTCTTGAAGGAGCCATTCATTGGTCGGGCAACGAGGGAAGAGACGATTGCCGAGTTTGTGGAGCGGAGGCTTGGCCGCGAGTTTCTCGACTATGCAATCA
Organism: uncultured Chitinophagales bacterium; assembly: GCA_964370915.1. Taxonomy (GTDB): domain Bacteria; phylum Bacteroidota; class Ignavibacteria; order UBA10030; family UBA6906; genus CAADGV01. The sequence goes on along the minus strand of CAYJNF010000375.1, from coordinate 867 downwards.
ATCCGTTTGTTGCCGGCGTCTACGCGGGAAATCCGGAACATCTGAGCGTCAGGGCTGCGTTTCCAAAGTTGTATGCGCTCGAGGAGAAGTATGGCGGCCTGATCAAAGGAATGATCAAAGGGGCGAAAGAGCGAAAGCAACGGGCAGAGAAGGCAAAGGATCGAGCGAAGATGTTTTCATTCGCTGAAGGGATGGTGACCTTTCCTGAAGCAATCGGCAAGCGCCTGAACGGCAAAATTCAACTTGGCTGTGAAGTGATAAGTGTGAATTCAAACGATGGCTTCGTTGTCACCTATCGGGATGATCACGGTGAGCACGTTGTTGAAGCCGATGTCGTCGTCCTTGCGACGCCGGCATCCTTTGCAGCGAGGATTGTTGCTCCATTGTCGTCATCGCTATCATCATCCCTTGAGCGAATCTACTACCCGCCTGTGGCCGAAGTGTTTCTTGGATTCAAAGAAGAGCAGATTCACAGGCCGCTCGACGGATTTGGTTATCTCATTCCAGCAAAAGAAAATCGAAAGATCCTCGGCACGATTTGGTCATCGTGCCTGTTCCCGCATCGTGCGCCTGCCGGCCATGTTGCACTCACGACATTTGTTGGTGGCTCACGGCAGCCTGAGTTGTATGAGCACGATGATGGCAAGCTTGTGAGTCTCGTGACGGAAGAGATTCGGTCAATCATGAATGTCACAGGTTCGCCGGTCTTTTCGAAAGTGATCAGATGGCCGAAGGCGATTCCGCAATACAACATCGGCTATCGGAATATTGTTGAACAGATGGAACGATGTGAGCAGGAGAACCCCGGATTGTTCTTCTGCAGCAACTTCAAAGGTGGGATAGCGGTTGGCGATTGCGTGATGAATG
>CAYJNF010000374.1:2548-4265 GCA_964370915.1 uncultured Chitinophagales bacterium | reverse complement strand
GTGTGACATGTCTGTTATCGACACACCCCTTCTGCTTCCCCTCTCTCCCAGCGCATGGTCACCCCCAGAGGGGAATGTATCGTGCTCGATAGCTCGCGTGCTTCGAGTGTTCCCCCGCTTCTTCCCATTCTTTTTTTTGACAGAAGTGTGAGAGACAAGTAGAGTCGACTCCTCCCGATTTGATCTCAAACGGCTCTATTTGGAGTTCACAACGTTCCTTCATCTTCCTTTCTCATTTCTGAAAAAATACATGACTGATTTTCTCATGTTTGAGAAACCATGCCGGACTCTTCGGGTCCGAGTTTAATTCAAATCTGTCAATCCTCCGCATTTCAAATGTGACAAATCTTGTCATCTTCGGCACAGGAGTTGGTCATTGGATGACATACCTCCAACAACAACAGAACGAAGCCAATGCAGTTGACAATGACGGGTGAATACGCAGTGCGTGCGATGATACATTTGTCAACGCTGCCCTTCGGTGCGATCGTGCAGATTTCCGAGGTCTCCAAAGAGTGGAACATCCCCGAGAACTTCCTCAGAAAAATCTCGGCACAACTGGCTGGAGCCGATCTGTTGATTTCGCAACGCGGCATTAATGGCGGAATCAGGCTGAGCCGGCCTGCCGAATCGCTCACCGTGCTGGATGTTGTTGAAGCTGTTGAGGGAAAGATCTTTCTCAACAAGTGTTTGATATGCGACGGCTTTTGTCCTCGTGATGAGTGGTGCCAGGTGCATGCATTATGGGAAGAGGCGCAGGTCAAACTCAAAGAAATCCTATCGAGCAAGAACCTTGCTCAGCTTGCTGCGGATACAGTGAAGCGCCGGTCCGAGATACAGAACGCGCGACAGCATCCCTCCGCGGCGTAAGTCGTTCTCAAAGAAAAATACTCCTATGTTAGCGACACAAACATTTCGGGTGGAACTCCCCGACATAGAATACTGGCAGCGACAAATCAAGTGTCAGTGGGGCTGCCCGGTGCGCACCGATGCGCGCGGGTATGTTATCGCGATTGCCGAAGGGCGGTATTTCGACGCATACAAGATTGCGCGTGCCCCCAATCCATTTGCCTCCATTTGCGGTCGCGTCTGTGGCGCGCCATGCGAGGTGGAGTGCCGTCGCGGCAGCATTGACGACTCCGTGACGATTCGCGCGTTGAAGCGATTTGTCACGGAACAACATGGGGTCGAAGCGGGAGATCCGGCAAAGACAATCGAGTTTTCCACCGCCCGGCGCGATGCGAACAATCCGAAAGCAGGAACACAAATCGCAATCATCGGTGGGGGCGTTGCCGGCATGACGGCCGCGCACGATCTTGCGTTACTCGGCTACAAAGTCACCGTCTTCGAAGCCGGACCCGTTGCAGGCGGCATGCTGATGACCGGCGTTCCGACGTACCGGTTGCCCCGCGAGTTGGTGCAGATGGAGATTCAAGCAATTCTGAGTCTCGGCGTGGAATTGAGAACGAATGTACGTGCCGGGGAGGATATTACCATTCCACAAATGCGCGCGCAGGGATTCGAGGCGATACTGATCGCTGCAGGTTTGCAGCGCGGCCGCACTTTGCCGATCAAAGGTGTTGAGTTGGATGGCGTTGTTCACGGCATCGACTTCCTGAAGGAAATCAACACAGGTGAAAAGACGAATCTCGGCGAACGTGTTGTCGTCATTGGCGGCGGAAACGTTGCTGTCTCTTATACACATCCCGAGCCCACG
>CAYJNF010000374.1:0-2538 GCA_964370915.1 uncultured Chitinophagales bacterium | reverse complement strand
GGCGGAAACGTTGCGTTCGATGTTGCGCGCACGGCCGTTCGTGTTGGCGGAAAATTCAGATCGGAGATGCAGGATTTCTACGAGGCTACGGATTCGGCGCGTGAAGCCATACGCCATGGAGCGAAAGAAGTGCACATGGTGTGTCTTGAATCGCGCGAAGAAATGCCAGCCGATGAAATCGAAATCCATGAAGGTGTTGAAGAAGGCGTTATTCTGCACACATCCCGCGGTCCGCTGGAGATTGTTGGTGAGAACGGGAAAGTGAAGGGCCTCGCTACGCGCAAAGTGAAGTCCGTGTTCGATGAGAACGGACGATTCAACCCGACATTTTCCGATGAGCCGGGCGAGATTATTCCTGCTGACACCGTGATGCTCTCCATTGGGCAGACAATCGATGATGCGTTCGTGAAAGATGTTCCCGACCTCGCGCTTGAACGCGGCATCATCAAGATCGATCCGGTGACGAAGCGAACAAACGTTCCCGATATTTTCGCCTGCGGCGACGTTGCAGAAGGTGCCAAATTGTTCATCAACGCGGTTGCGTCGGGTCAGCGCGCTGCAGTATCCATCGATGAATTTCTCCGGAAAAAGGATGTGCAGGAAGAGCGCTTCGGCTACTTTGATCTGCCGGTTCTGCAGCATCACATGCACGAAGGTTATCTGCAACTCGACCGCGTGAATCCGGCCGCGCTCGATGCGTCTGTCCGGGCAACAAGTGAGAAGATCGTGGAAATCAATTTCGAGGAAACTGTTGCGCAGGAACAGGGCGCACGCTGTCTCAAGTGTCATATCAACACCATTTTCCACGGTGACTTGTGCATCATGTGCAACGGTTGCGTTGATGTCTGTCCCACGTATTGCCTGATGCTTGTTCCCCTCACGCAAATCGAACTTGAGCCGCGGTTGGAGAAGGCGCTTGTCGATCGCTACGGGGTCAACGTGCGTGAGCTGGGCGAGAAGGAGGGTCATCAGGCGGTGAAGCGGCTCGGCTCGGCAATGCTGAAGGATGAGGAGCTTTGCATCCGTTGCGGATTCTGTGCGACGCGTTGCCCCACGGGGGCTGTGACGATGGAGCATTTTTCATATTCCACTCAATTCTGAGGAGCGAAGCGACGAAGAATCAGCAATCCCTAAAGGGAGAGATTCTTCGCTTCGCTCAGAATTGAGAGAAAGGAGAAATCAAAATGTTAGCATCCCTTTACTTGCTCGTCTTTCTCAGAGTGGCGCTGGGAGTGATCTTTGCTCTCGGATTCATCTACGCCGCGAAGACGAATCAGTTCAAAGATATCGAAGAGCCAAAGTATCAGATGATGCGAGATGAGGACTGACTTCCATCGTCATGCTGAGCGCAGTTCCGCTCGCCCTTTGAGCGGAACGGAGTCGAAGCATGTTCCGCAGGATACCCTTCTCCGACGAACTGCGTCGGGATCGCTAGCGCTCTGTGTGACAAACGAACTTCAGGCAATCGACTGTAGTTTGACAAAAAATCTGAGGACTTCTTCATGAAAAAGAAAAATGTTCGCATGCAGCAACCGGAAATTGACCGCAGGACATTCCTCTCTACTCTGGGATGGTTCGGCGTCGCAATCTCCGGTGCCATAGCTGTCATGGGTAATCTGTTGTATCTGAAGCCTGCGGTGGACTACGGCCCGCCATCGCGGATTCGCGTGGGCAAGCCCGAAGACTACAAGGAAGGTATCAAGGAAGTGATGGAGAACGACCGCGTTGTGGTTGTGCGCGAGAAGCAGGGGTTTGCAGCGCTGTCGGTAAAGTGCACACATCTGGGCTGCACCGTTGCTGCATCGGAAGGCGGCTTCTCGTGTCCGTGTCACGGCAGTCAGTTTGATAATGATGGATTCGTCACTGGCGGTCCGGCTCCGGCTCCGCTCGACTGGTACCAGATCAGCCTCGCGCCCAATGGCGAGCTCGAAGTCGACAAATCAGTGAAGGTGGACGCGGGGACGTATTTGAAAGCATAGTATAGTCAGTCGTCAGTGGTCATTTGTCATTAGCGCTTGTCTCGCTCAAATGACCAATGACTGTTGACCAATGACAACATCAATTAGAAGAGACCAACATGGGTTCGATCACCAACTTCTTTAACAACATCTATCGCTCCATCTTTCGCTACGGTAGAATGCCCGAAGATGCTGAAGGCGCATCGTTCGCCGTCTTCAACAATCTCTTTCTTCACATTCATCCCGTCAAAGTCTCAAGACACTCGCTCAAGTTCAGCTATACGTTCGGCCTTGGCGTCATCGCAACCTGCCTGTTTCTTATTCTCACGTTCACCGGTGTCTGGCTGATGTTCTACTATTTCCCGTCGGCAACGGAAGCCTATGGACGCATGCTTGACCTTCGTTCATCAGTGGACTTCGGTTTCGTGTTGCGCAACGTGCACAAGTGGGCAGCTGAAGCGATGGTGTTTTTTGTCGTGCTGCACATGGCCCGCGTATTCTTCACCGGCGCGTACAAGCCGCCCCGCGAATTCAACTGGGTTATCGGAATCGTGCTGCTGCTGTTGACGCTCGGACTTTC
>CAYJNF010000373.1:0-4270 GCA_964370915.1 uncultured Chitinophagales bacterium | reverse complement strand
TACGTCATCTACACATCAGGCTCAACGGGAAAGCCGAAGGGAACGCTCATCACGCATCGCGGACTGAGCAACTATCTCGACTGGTGTTTGAGTGCGTATCCTGTTCATGAGGGTCGCGGCAGCATCGTGCATTCAACGCTTGCCTTCGATGCTACCGTAACGGCAATCTTCCCGAGCCTCATGCTCGGCAAGACACTGACGCTTGTGCCGGAGACAGAGGACATTACGGCGCTGGCCGACACGTTGAAGGCACACACGGATTTCAGTCTTGTCAAAATCACGCCGGCACATCTGGAACTTTTGCGGTATCAACTTACGCACAACGACGTTGCTCGGTGCACACGATCACTCGTGATCGGCGGCGAGAATCTCACGTACGAACAAATTGCCTTCTGGCAAAATGAGTCCCCCACCACGCATTTGTTCAATGAATACGGACCAACGGAGACGGTCGTCGGATGCATTGTCTATGAAGCGGACGCAACGCACACAGGATTTTCTGTCCCGATTGGCCGGGCGATTCCCAACACGACAGCCTATATCCTGGACAACCACTTCGAGCCGACGCCGGTTGGTGTTGCAGGCGAACTGTATCTTGGCGGTGCGGGCGTTGCGCGTGGCTATATCAACCGCGCAGAGTTGACAGCCGAGCGCTTCGTGCCCGATCCATTTGCTTCGGGTGCGCGGCTCTATCGTACAGGCGACATTGTGCGCTACCGCTCCGATGGACAGATGGAGTTTCTTGGACGCATCGATGATCAGGTAAAAATCAAAGGCTACCGGATCGAATTGGGTGAGATTGAAAACGCGCTGCAGCGGCATCCATCAATCAAGGAAACCGTCGTCGTTGCGCGTGACGACGGCGAGAAGCGATTGGTCGCCTATCTCGTGGCAGAGCAGCCAACACCGACCGTCGGCGAGTTGCGCGATCACTTGAAAGGCACGCTCCCCGACTACATGGTGCCGTCGGCGTTCGTGATGCTCGATGTACTGCCGTTGACACCACACGGCAAGGTGGACAAGCGCGCTCTGCCGAAACCTTCGGGCGAGAGAACTGAATCTGCGGACACCTATGTTGCGCCAAGGACTGAAGCAGAGGTTCGCTTGGCTGCGATCTGGCAGGAGTTGTTGGGAGTGAAGCAGGTTGGTGTGCGCGACAACTTCTTTGAGTTGGGCGGCGATTCGATCACGAGCATTCAGGTGATTGCGCGGGCGCGGCAGGCGGGGTTGCATTTCTCGCCGAAGGATATTTTCCAGCATCCGACGATTGAAGATCTCGTGACCGTCGCTTCGACTACCCCGGCGCTTCACGCCGAGCAGGGACTCGTCACCGGTCCCGTTCCCCTCACGCCCATCCAGCATTGGTTCTTCGAACAAAACTTTGCCAACCCCCATCACTGGAATCAGTCGGTCTTGGTGGAAGTCGATGATGCACTCGATCCGCTTCTTCTTGACAAAACGGTCGCATCGCTACTTGAACATCATGATGCGCTTCGACTGAGGTTTGTCAACACTGATTCAGGTTGGGTGCAAACAAGCACACCTTCTGACAAATCACGTGCATTCAAGGTAATTGACCTCTCGGAAATTTCTCGTGACAAACTTGCCACAGCAATGGAAACCGAGAGTAGTTCTGTTCAGTCAGGCTTGAATATCACCGAGGGTCCGTTGTTTGCAGTCGCTTACTTCACCCTGGGCAAGGGACAGCCATCCCGGCTTCTCTTCGTCGCCCACCACCTCGTCATGGATGCGATTTCATGGCAGATTCTTCTTGAAGATTTCGAGTCTGCCTATCGTCAACTGATGGAAGGCAAGACTCCGCAGCTGCCGCTGAAGACAAGTTCCTTCAAAGCATGGGCATCGGCATTGGAAAATCTCGTTCGTACAGGAACGACAAACGATGAAGCACAATACTGGCAATCAATTGCAAGCGACACAGTCCGTCCTCTGGTCTTTGATTATCCACCGAAAGAAAACTCCGAACACTCACTTGAAAGTGTGACAGCAGCCTTGGATCGTGATGACACGCTATTGTTGCTGGAAGAGGCTCGACAGTCGTTGCAAGCAGAACCGAAGGAAATCATCCTTGCCGCACTCACGATGGCTATCAGTAAATGGATGGACAGCTCAAGCGTGTTCATTGATATTGAGACGCATGGCCGCGAAGAGCTGACCGACGAGATCGATGTTACCCGGACCGTCGGGTGGTTCACGAGCATTCATCCCCTGCTTATTACTGTTGATCCCGCGAGCGATGGCGTCGCAGTCGTCGCTTCGGTCAAGAACGAATTCAAGAAACTCCCGCGTCACGGGATCGGGTTCGGATTATTGAAGTATCTCGCCACGGACAGCTCGCTCGTTGAGCGAATGCGTCCTTTCCCCACGCCTGAAATCATCTTCAACTATTTTGGTCACATGAGAGGCGTCGAAACGGGGACTTCGTCACTTCGCATAGTGCAAGAATTCAAGGGCATTGAACGCGGCTTGACGAACAGACGAACGCATCAGTGGGAGCTTACTGGCGGCATCAGCGACGGATGCCTGAGCATCGAATGGACGTACAGCAACAAAGCACACCGCCGCTCAACTATTATGAATCTTGCTGACTCATTCATCAGCGAATTGAAATCACTCATGGCGCACTCCCGCAATGACGGGATGACGGCGACGCATGCATCACGCGCGCAAACGTTCGGATGGAGTGAGAACGACATGGCAGACATTCTTTCCGAAATCGAAAAGAACTCGGACGTATGAGCACAACAAAACATAGCGGCAGAGAAAACGTAGAGGACTTCTATCCACTTTCGCCAATGCAAGAGGGGATGTTGTTCCACAGTCTCTATGCTCCTGAGTCCGGCGTCTATGTCGAACAGGTAAGTTGCAAGCTCGGCAGGAACGTCGATGTTGCGGCGTTCGAGGAAACCTGGAAGGAGTTGATGAAGCGGCACACGGTGTTGAGGACATCATTCATCGGGGAGGGATTGAAAGAGCAGGTGCAGGTTGTCCATCGCTGTTTGAATGTGCCACTGCAGTACGATGATTGGAGCGGATCCGCAGATGGTACGCTGGAGGAACGTTCCAACACTCTTCTTGCGAATGAGCGTAATCGGGGATTTGAGATTTCGAAGCCACCCCTGATGCGCCTCTGGCTCATCAGGACGGGTCCTGAAGGCTATCGGTTCGTCTGGACGTATCACCACGTGCTGCTCGATGGATGGTCTGTGGTGATACTTCTCAATGAGTTGTTTGCCATTTACGAATTGATCATCAACAAAAAGAAGATTGTTCTTCCCGAGGCAAAGGCATACAAGGACTATATCGTCTGGTTGAAGAAGCAGGACCTCGCGGCAGCGGAAAAATTCTGGCGAGAATCATTGAAAGGGTTCACCTCGCCAACAACCATTCTTCCGATCAAAACGTCTCATCATGAGAATGAGAGTGCAGAGCAGTACAAGGAACTGCAAAGAGAGTTCTCCGTGCAACGGACGACCACGCTGCAATCATTTGCCCGACGTCATCAGCTCACGATAAACACCCTTGTACAGGGTGCCTGGGCGCTGTTACTCAGCCATTACAGCGGTGAGAGCGATGTTGTGTTTGGCGCAACGGTTTCGGGTCGGCCCGTTGATTTGCCGGGCGTCGAATCGATGTTGGGACTTTTCATCAACACGCTTCCGGTGAGGGTAGCAATACCATCGCACACTTCAATGATCGTATGGCTTAAAGAGCTTCAGATGCGCCAGGTCGAGCAGCGTTCGTACGAGTTCAGTCCGCTGGTGCAGATCCACGGATGGAGTGACGTCCCGCGGGAACACCCGCTGTTCCAGAGTCTTTTTGTATTCGAGAACTATCCCGTAAGCGCATTGATGAGTAAGGAAGAGGGCAGCCTTATTCTTAGCGATCTGCAGTCCGCCGAACAGACGAACTATCCTCTCACAGTTGTTGCCGGCGTCGGCGAAACCTTGCTGCTGAAAGTTATTTACGACAAGTCACTCTACAACGACGCGGCGACCTCCCGAATGTTGGACCAACTGCAGACACTCTTGGATGCATTCACCATGTCACCGGAATGCAACCCGGTTGAACTTCCATACTTGACTGATGCGGAAAAACATCAGTTGCTTGTCGAATGGAACGACACGAGAGTGGATTTCCCGTTGGGACAGTGCATTCATCGGCAGATCGAAGAAGCGGTGAGAAGAAACCCTGAGGCGCCGGCTGTCAAGTCTGGTGAACACTGCCTGACGTATCGAGAGCTGAACGAAAA
>CAYJNF010000372.1:0-4279 GCA_964370915.1 uncultured Chitinophagales bacterium | reverse complement strand
GCCTTACCTCAATCATGGTATTGTCCAAGAACCGGTACGTCAATCCCTGTCGCGTCAACTCTGCAAGCTCGCGCTGCAATTTGTCCCGTTGCAGCAACGAAGGCAATTGGCTGCTCTGCGTCGCAAATACGATCACTGCTGCAATCACTATCCATAGCCGTTTCATGGTGTTCCTTTCTCTTCATTGAACTGCCGAGAAAGATAGACCATCTCATTCGGAACTGCAATGCTTGCTTCTACACATTAGGCGCGACGATACACTCCTCGACCGCACGTCTTGGACTTGACGCCGGTTTTTCCAATGAATAGCCAACCCGCAACAATAGCTGCGGCCACGATTTGACGCCGATGAGTTTCCGCAATTCCAGTCGCGCTTCGGGCAGCTCAATCGGCATATTGAAGAAGCTGAATTGGAGGCCGTCGCGTGTGAGCGTCAAGAGAATTTTTTCCATCACTTCACCAACTGCAAGCCAGGTTGGCACAGAGTCTTCGCCGTGCAACACGAGCAACGCGGGAGCTTCGAGGCAAAGACGTTCATCGTGCCGGGCACGCAGATTTCCCATATCGATTGTCTTCACCGCCCATGAAGCGAGCGTCGACGAAACATCACTCACGCCAAACGACGCGCCGGTCATGCCGTCGGGTTTATGTGTTTTGTTCGGCCGGATCCATTCTGCAAGCTCCTTGCGGAACTCCGTATCCGATTGCTGCACGCGCTCCGCGGCCGCAACGAGATGAGCAACGATGGTGTTCCTCGTCGCGTCGGTTGAGACATACAGCGATGCATCGGTGCCATCGCCAAGATTCCCCAGCCGCCCGAGAATTGTCTCGGGCACGCGCGCCATGAGAAACGGATTCCGGTTTGTGTGGCGTTTCGCAATTGCATAGAACAGTTTGTCGACCGATTCATCCGGCAACTTATGCGAGAGCGATTTGTCGAGCGTGGCAAACGCAATCGGCAGCTCGCTGGCGCCGCTAAAGCTGTAATCAACGCGGCAGTCGAAACCGAAATGCGTTGCCGCGACGCGAAGGTTCATGATCGCCGCACCAACCCCCATGAGCAGCTCGCGGGAATCCGGATCCGCTACCGGCAACCGGCGCGTATAGTCGGCATACACGCCAATGCCATTCTCAAACAAACGGAACTTCCACGGCTGCGCATTGTGGCTGGACGGCGCAAGGATGGCGTAGCGCAAGAGGTGGACGTATTGATCCGCCAGTGATCCGTCGACCGGAAACGTCAGCGCGTCGACTTCATACGGTGTTGTTAATGGATCATACGGTCGCTGTCGCATGTCATGTGCCGCATCAATTTCCGAGGCGTCCATTGTCACCATCCTCCACAAGACTCTCCTTTGGCTGCTCCCCATCCAAACGGATTGCATCGACAGGGCAATCCTCCATCGCTTCGACAACCATTTCTTCTTCGACGGGGCTTTCAGGCTGCTTGCCCACGAAATACGAGTTCGTCGGTTTGTCAAAGTCAAAGTTGTCGGGCGCAACCGCTGCGCAGTACGCGCATCCGTCGCAATCTTCGGTGGTGTAGTATTTGCCCGGAGCGTTATTGGGCAGCCTTTTGAGATCGTTCTCTTCCATGATGCTATGCCTCCTTTGCACGTTTGACGATTGCCAGAAAGAACCCTGCAATCATGATCACTGTACCCCCCCAGAGAAGATTGATGTACGGCTTGATGCTTGCTTCCACAACAAGAGATTCAGGTGACGATGGGGCTACTGATTCATTCGCTCGATGTACTTGCACCGTGACAGTCGATGGTTCACGTTCTCCACCGACGTTCATCGATACCAACTGCACATTGCCGTTGATGAGTGTTGATGCCGAGGGTGTGTATTTCGGCTCGTTCCCTTCCGAGTAGTACACTGCCGGAACAACTGTCTCACTTTTCTTGCCATCCGTCAACTGCAGCACGGTCCCGATCGCCATGCCTTGGCCGCTTTCTTGCATGACCTTTGCTGCATGTGCGTTCATGTCAAACCTGACGAACGTGACGTTCACGCTTCCCAGCGAAACAGTCTGGCCTTTGGAGAGTGTATAGCGTTCATGGTCATGATTGGCGTGAGCATCTGGTTGATCAAGCGACACGGGAGAGAGATAAAGGTCTCTCGTCAGCATGGAGACGATATCCGGGTTTCGCATCATACCCTGATCGCCCGCTTCGAACATCACCGGTGCAAGCTGATATGTTTGTCCATCTTTTTCGGCGATGACGTTGAACGCGAATTTGTTATTCTCGATGGGATGGTATCCGACATACGTCAGCGAGTACCCCAGCGCCTCCTGCGGAGAGTTCAGAGGAAGAGAAATATGCTGCGTGGATGCATACTTGCCCGTGGCGATCATTCCCAGAAACATGATCGCAATCCCCGCATGAGCAAGCTTGCCTCCAAGAAGTCTAGCGTCCTTGAGTGAACGCAGAATGATTTCGAGATTCACGAAGAATGCAAACGCAGACGAGAAGGCGAAGAGCGCCATTCCCCAGTCATGTACGCCAACAAACCACAACATCACCGTGAGAATTGCCGACGCTGCCAGAGCCTTGGCGGACCTTTTCAGCATCGACTTCCAATCGTCGACGCCCCACTGCACGAACAAACTGAATCCGATCAGCAAGCCAAGCATGATCGCGATAGGGAGATTCATCTTGTCGTAGAACGACGGCTCGACCGTGGTGTTGGAAACGATGGGCAGGCTTGTGCCGAACAATACAACGGCGGCGCTCAACACAAGAGCAATCGTGCCGGCAGCAAGAGCAGTTTCTCTGTTGACAAATTGCGTTTCAGCCGGAGCGGGTTTGAGTTCCTTCCTGCGCACCACCATCATGCCAAATCCGAGCAAAGCAATTGCGGCCAGTAACCCGACCAAGAGCCAGTACACGGTGGCACCGGGATCGGTAAACGAGTGAACTGATGAATCGCCGAGTATGCCGCTGCGCGTGAGGAACGTGCTGTACACGACAAGGAAGAACGAGATGATCGCAAGAGCAAAATTCGTCCGGACAAACTTCCCTGTCCGCCGTTGAGCAAGGAGTGTGTGAATCAACGCGGCACTCGTGATCCAGGGAACGAGAGAGGAGTTCTCAACGGGATCCCATCCCCAATACCCACCCCACCCGAGCACACCGTACGCCCAATAGGCGCCGAGCATCAAGCCCATCCCGAGGGAGACTGAGGCAAAGAGGATCCACGGAAACGCCTGTGCGACCCATTCTTGAAATTCTTTTTTCCAAAGTGCTGCGACAGCAAAACTGAATGGCACGGCCATCGCGGCAAACCCGATGAACAACACGGGGGGATGAATCACCATCCAGAAGTTCTGCAGCAACGGATTCAGCCCGTGACCATCGGCGGGAATCTGTCCGGCGGGAACGCCGGGAATCATTTCCCACACTGACTGAAATGGAGACTTGGCAAGCAGCAGAACAAGTAACAACGCCTGCGTACTCATGAACACGGCCATGACGTACCCTTCAAGCTTTCGCTTCGACGTGTACGACATGAGGATGAGTGAGATGATTGCGGAACAGAGAACCCAAAACAGAAAGCTTCCTTCCTGTCCGGCATAGAATGTTGAGAGCAGAAAGTACAGGGGAAGAGACTTATCGCTGTAGCTATAGACGTAGCCGTTTGAAAAATCGTGCTGAAGAATAAGAACGAGCAAAAGGATCGACGCAACCCCGATGCTCAATGCGCTGATCTTCAACCAAACCCGACCGGGGAAAAGAATGTAACGCTGATGTAGTGCGATGCGGTAGTAATTCAGGGTTGCTGCGAGAGAACTTACCAACGCGATCACAGTAACCCAAAAACCAAGAACAGTCATGAAACCTCCATACATTGCAAGATGAACACGTTTTACAAGAGGTCAACATGCGTGCCACGCGGATGGTCTTCATGATGCCAAAAACAAGCCCTAATGACAGGCTTTCAGGCTGTTGAAATGCCCGACAGGGTGGAATTTCCAATCCGTGGGAAACAGATTTGCAGGAGTGAAAAACATTTTTGGGAAATTGGAGAGTTCGGGCGGACGGAAGTCGTTACGATGCATAGACTTCCGACATACGTCCCCGGCGGGCGGTTTCGTCATGAATAGCAAAAGTCATCTACACAGAACTCACTCCGCCTCTACACCCACATGCTGCCCGCCATATGGGCACGTCGTTGTGTATCCTCGATTACCTCAACGATGAGGGGGAAGTATCGGTCGAGTGCGCATTCCACTTCACTTCGCATTGCGCACTCACCATTCCGGGATTGAAAT
>CAYJNF010000371.1:0-4285 GCA_964370915.1 uncultured Chitinophagales bacterium | reverse complement strand
TGTAACACTCCCTTCCCTCGGCTGCCGTTTGTCGTTGGCGGAAATCTATGACAAAGTAAGATTTCCCAAGGCCTGATACCTCAAAGTCTTAAGGTCCCTTCTTGTCTTTCCACCCAGCAGAGTCCATGCCATAAGCGTCGCGCCGCTCTGCAGGTTCTTTTTCTATCTCCAACATGACGAAACAATCAAAAGCCGAATACGCCCTGCTCGCAACAACGCTCGTCTGGGGTAGTACATTTGTTGCAATGAAGTTCGGACTGCGGGACATTTCTCCCGTGCTCATGACGGCGATCCGTTTCATTGTTGCATCACTCTTCTTTCTCGTCTTCTTCGGCAAGAAGATCTTTCCATTGCCCAATGGCGCGTTTGCCAAGGGGACTCTGCTCGGCTTCTTTCTTTTCATTGGATTCATAGCGCAAAACATCGGCTTGAACTATACGACCGCATCAAAGTCTGCGTTCATTACCAGCCTGATGGTCGTCATCGTTCCGATGTTTCAGTTCATGGTGCAGCGAAGACCGCCAACTATTGGCAACGTCATCGGGATCGGCATTGTGGTTGGGGGACTTTGGCTGCTCACATCGCCCAGCGGTTCGGAATTCAATCTTGGCGATTCGCTCACATTGCTCTGCGCAATTGTTTTCGCGTACTACATTGTCTATCTCGACATTGCCTCGAAAGCGATGAGCGCGCTGCAACTCACGTTCCTTCAGTCGGCAACGTGCGCGGTGCTGGGACTCGTAACGGCATTCGGGTTTGAAGATATCGTATTCAATCCCACCGGCTCAATGATCATTGCTGTTGGCTATCTGACAATATTTGCAACCATCATCTCCACATTCGTGCAGACACACTTCCAAAAATTCACCACGCCCACACGCGCAGCGATCATCTTTGCAGTCGAACCTGTGTGGGCTGCGACGACTGCGTACTTGTTTCTTGGCGAGAGCATGGGTTCGCTGGGGATCGTCGGTGGGGCTTTGATTCTTCTTGGCATGTTAACATCGGAACTCTCACAAAAAATTCCCTTTCTCAATCGTTCGCTTGCTGTTCTCGGATAACGGACCTCTTCACTACGCTCAGCATCTTTGCTTTCTTTCGAATATATTCAGTGCAACCGATAGTCATTCAGTCCCAACTCGCAAAACTCTTGGAGAATTGTCCATGCAACGACTCTTGTCACTGCTGACTGTTCTTGTATTCCTGGTATCACTCGATTCATTTGCTCAACAAAAAGACCCGCTGCGAATCTTGAGCACGTTCCCCAAAGGACAATTGGAGGGAACGAATCAGGCTCGAGCCATCATCGTCACGTTCAGCAAGCCGGTAGTGCCACTGCAACAGTTGCCCGAAGGAGATGGAACCGGTCAGCTGGTGATCACTCCGGCGGTGAAAGGAAAATTTCGCTGGTTGGGAACAGGCACGCTGTCGTTTACGCCCGCCGACACATTGGAACTTGCCACGGAATACAGCGTCAGAATTCCCGCCAACGTCAAGGCCAGCGACGGGTCGACGCTGCCGAGCGACGTGACCTGGACATTTACAACACCCCGACCGGCGCTCACGGCATCGTACCCCGGACACAATCAGCAGTCTGTTGATCTTGCGCCCACTATTTTTCTCCGCTTCACACAGAAGATGAATCCGTCGAAGGCCGCATCATTCATAACCATGAAAGAAGGAACCAGGGATGGCCGCACTGTTCCGATAACACTGAGTGTTCCAACGAATGAAGAATTGTCGAAGGCGAGAGTCTACTGGTCGTCCGACACGACGATGATGCTCGCGATTCGTTTGCAGAAGTCGTTGGCAAAGAATAAGCGCTACGTCGTGATGCTCGCGAAAGGACTGCCGGGGGCACGCGGTCCGCTTGGCATGGGGAAAGAGGCATCATTCGCGTTTGATACATATCGTGATTTTGTTTTTGGTGGATTGGACAATACCACAAACCGGCGCCCAAATGATGCACTCATCTTCCACTTCAGCACACCGGTTTCGTTCAAAGAGCTGGCGAAGAATCTTGTTTTCAGTCCGCCGGTGAAGATGCCGGAGAACTACGGTGAGTACGAGTGGAGCGCTCCGGAACTCAGCTTCTATCTCCAGCTGAAAGCGGAAACGAAATACATCTGTACCATCAAGAAAGAACTCTCCGATGTGTTCGGTCAAACTCTTGGCAAGGATGTCGAGATTACGCTGACAACCACATCGCATGATCCATATCTGACTATGACTTCGGGACACGGAATTCTTGAAGCATACGGTGAGCGCATGTATCCCGTCACGACAATGAATCTCAGTTCCCTCGAAGTGAAGATGTTGCGTTTGAATCGTGACAACGTTATTCCAACATTGTCAAGCACCACTCCCGAATTTCTTCCGTACGAAATTTCAAAAGAATGGCAAAACGATTCGAAGCGGAATGTGGAAAAGATTTCCGGCCTTGCTCTCGATGAGGCTCTCGGCGAGGGCAAGCATGGTGCCGTGTTGGTTGAGGTTGGCTCGAATCGAGTGCAAACACGAATCCGGGCTGATGTTCAGGTGACCGAGTTGGGCCTCACCGCGAAATTCTCTCCCGATGACATGCTTCTCTGGGTGACGACGTTGAAGGAAGGGTTGCCTGTTGCCGGTGCGAGCGTCGAGCTTCGGAATGATTCAAACAGAGTGTTGTGGCAAAGCTCGACCGACAAGGATGGCTTTGTCAAAGGGGCGGGGTGGGGCAAATTCGGGCTGGCCCCGAAGGAGTATTGGTCACGTCCGCAACTCTGGGTCATCGTCAGCAAGGGTGACGATCTCGCGTATACGTGCTCGGACTGGCAGCAGGGAATCGAGCCGTATCGCTTCAACATCATGTATGATTGGAACCCTGAATTCGAGCCGTGGCAAGGCAGGATTTTCACCGACCGCGGAATTTATCGGACGGGTGAACGTGTGGAGTTCAAGGGAATTCTTCGCAACAGAAGTGGCGGAGATTGGGTCATCCGCAGTGCCGACGTGTATGTGCGCGTGTACGACTCGCAGAACGAACAGTTGATGGTGGATTCAGTTCAGCTCAACGAGTTCGGTTCGTTTGCTTCATCGTTCATCATTCCGACTGAAGGTCACCTGGGGTACTATCGCATCGAAGTCTCTTTGAAGAAAAAGAAGGTGAGCAATGAACAACTGCAAGCGATCGCCTCAGAGTCATTTCGGGTCGAGGCATATCGACCGAGTGAATTTGAAGTAACGGCACGGATGAGTGACAAGAGCTGCGTCGTCGGTGATCGTGTGAAAGGCTCGATTGAAGCAAAGTACCTGTTCGGTGGGGTGATGAAAGGAGAGCGCGTTCGTTGGAGGATGCGCTTCGAACCTTCCTCGTTTGCGCCGGAAGATTGGGAAGGCTATTGGTTTGGCAGAAACGTTTGGTCGTACGGAGACGCAACCGGTCCGCAATCAAAGCTCCTGTTCTCCAAGGACACTGTGCTGAATGTTGAGGGGAGGTTGGATGTGGAGGCGCAAACGGAAGTCGGCGACATCCGCTCCAGCGGCTCAATCACGCTCGAAGGCGAAGTGACGTCGCCGAGTCGTCAGACAGTTTCAGGCCGCGCCGGATTGACAATTCATGGCGGAGAGTTCTACATCGGCATCATGCCTTCTTCGACATTCACGGCGAAGGACAGCAGTTTGGTCTACAAGATTGTAACCGTGACGCCCGAAGGGAAAGCAATCGAAGGAAAGAATGTTGAAGTCAAGATCCTCAAACGCGAGTGGCATTCGGTGCGCAAATCAAGCGCTGAAGGGGGTTTCGAGTGGCAATCCGAAGTTGTCGATTCACTGCTCGCGACTTCGCAGGTTATCTCATCCCTCGATCCGATTGAGCAATCGCACATTCCCCGGCAATCAGGCTTGTACATTATCGAAACCAAATGCCGCGATGCCCGCGGAAACGAAATCACCACAGACACATATTTCTATGCGAGTGGCTCCGACTACGTTGCATGGGAACGAACCGATGACGACCATATCGAGCTGATTGCGGACAAGAAAGAGTACAAGCCCGGACAGACAGCGCGCATCATTGTGAAGAATCCGTATGAAGAGGCGACCGCAATGATTTCCGTTGAGAGGGAAGGAATCAGACAGCATTGGCGAGCGACGCTGAAGGGCAGCGCACCGGAGATCAAGGTTCAACTCGATGAACACTCGCTGCCCAATGTGTTTGTCTCGGATGTTCTTGTTCAGGGACGAATGACGAAAAAGCCCGACCTCGATCAACTGACCGATGTCGGACGGCCATCATTCAAGATCG
>CAYJNF010000370.1:0-4308 GCA_964370915.1 uncultured Chitinophagales bacterium | reverse complement strand
TCGAGTGGCGGCCTGCGTCGCGCACGTCATTCACCAAGCGTTCCACCTGACGTCCGAGAACATCGAACACCACAATCGAAACATCCGATCTCCGGGGGAGATCGAACTCGATCATCGTTGTTGGGTTGAAGGGATTGGGATGGTTCTGGGATAATGCGTACACACGTGGTAACCTGCCAAAACCATTTTCGAAAAACATAGGAAATGGTTGTTGTGTACGATACACTCCGGCAAATGCCGAGAGTCCAATCCACAGGTATCCTACGGAATCGATCGCAAGCGCTCGCGGCTCGCCGGCATCCAGTCCGGCACTAATGCGTTGCCATGTAGTTCCCTTTGTCGCTGAAAAGAAGAAACCGCTATCCATTGTGGCGGCAACGAACAGTCCATTTGCATACGCAAGCCGGTAAACAGATCGGCCACCCGAACCGGCGGGGACCCAGTTTTCGCCATTATCGGTTGATCGATAGATGCCCGATGAGGTTGTTCCTGCTACGAGCGTTCCGCTTTGATCGCTTGCCAAGGAATAGAGACTTGGATATGTTATACTTGAATCCTTTTTAACCCAGGTCGTTCCATTATCAGTCGAACGATAAATGCCTTGCCATGTCCCAGCAAAGATGTTCCCCGTTTCATCGATGACTATAGCCATCACCCATGGATACAAACCAGACGTTCCGAGACGCTCCCACGTGTGGCCGAAATCGGACGATCGAAATATCCCGTACGATTCAAGAGCAGCATACAACATGTCACTAGGTCCAACGGCAAACGTGCGGAACATTGACCTGGGAAGGCCATTTCCCTCAACTGTCCACGAGGAACCGCTGTCCGTCGAAAGGTAGAGTTTGCCATCGTCTGTGCCAGCAATGATGCGCGCGCCAGTCAATGATTTCACTGCAGTTACAATTGTGCTGTCTCGGATGGGTGAAACATCCTCCCAGGATTCTCCGCTGTTGGTGGAGCGATAGAGACCACCGAATGATCCGGCAAAGACGGCGGTTCTTCCATGTGCTTCGATTGTCTGTACGATCGTATTTGACAGGCCAGTTTCGGGATGGTGCCAGGGTTTGGTCTCCCGCGAAGTAAAGACACCATGGAGTGGAACTCCCGTGTAGATTCTTCCGGCCTCTGCAAAGACGATCGTTGGTGTGAAAGTATTCGAAAGTCCGCTGTTGTGTTCTTGCCAATGGTTGCCGTTGCTGGTCGATCGGTATATGCCGTTGCTACTGGCGACATAAACCGTGGTCGAGTCTGCGGCAGCAAGACTGAAGAGTCGAACCGGCGGCAGGCCCGGCTGTGCAGTATTCCACGATTCTCCATTATCGCTTGAAGTGAAAACCTTCCCACTATCAAATCCTGCATAGAGAAAATCTGCGCGCCGTTCTATCGCAATGGTCACAACGTAGTCGGTTTGAACCGGAAGGCCTGAGTGAGCAGGCTCCCATTCCAAACCCGCGTTGGTAGATCGATAGATCCCGAGCGTACAGCCGGCAAACACGTGGTTTCTCGAATTGGTTGCAAGCGTGTGAATATTTCCCACGTTCCCGATGGAAACTGTCGTCCATGACCCTCCATGATCCGAAGAACGAAAGACCATCCCATCACGAAAACCGATATAGACATCGCCATTAAGGGTTGTCGTAAGTGCTGTTGGAGAATAGTGGGGAATTGGATGGTTGATGCGTTCCCAACTCTGGCCATCATCGGATGAGCAGAAGAGTGCTGACGGCCATCGGGCAGCAGCAAAGATTCTTCCGGATGCGTCAGCTGCGAGATGGTCAATCAGGCGAGTTGTGTTAACGTGTTTCCATATCGTGCCCCCGTCAGTTGTTCTGTACACACCAAATGTCGTTGAAGCGTAGAGAGAACCAGTGATGTTGACAATCAAAGAGGTCACCTGATCAGCATATGGGCCATTGTTCATTTGCAGCCAACTCATTTCCTGCCCAAAGGATGATGTGAAAAGGAAAAACAGGCAGACAACTACTCTTCCAAGCATGGCTATGTAGTCCGTATTCAAATAGCGAGAATTCATTTAATGATTGAGAGCTTGTGATTCATTCCAGCGCGATCATCTTTTTCGTCTGAACAAGCCCGTCTGCAACCAGGCGATAGAAGTAGACGCCGCTCGACAGTGTTGAAGCATCGAATGATATCGAATGACGGCCTGCGTCGCGCACGTCACTCACCAAGCGTTCCACCTGACGTCCGAGAACGTCGTACACCACGAGCGAAACATCCGATCTCCGCGGGAGATCAAACTCGATCATCGTTGTTGGGTTGAAGGGATTGGGATAGTTCTGTGCGAGGTGAACCTGACGGGGAAGCGCTTCGCGATGGTCGTCAACATCGAGCACAACATCCTTCGTCGAAAGGTAGACTCTGCCTTGATAAGCAGTGACGAGGTAAATGCCGCCAAGCGAATCGAGCGCAAGCGTTGGCAGACTGTGATCCGGAAGGAACATACTGTCGACAATTGTTCCAGTGAATTCAATGAAGCGATAGTATGCTACACCTGAGTCTGGGAGGTAACGTGTGTACGCGAGATGAATTTCTGAACCGCGCTTCTGGATGGAAGGGCGGGAGTCCAGAGCTGCCTGTAGATTGTTAAGCAACAACTGTGATGACGAAAAGCCGGTTTGCGTCATCGTTCGCATGACTAATGCTGTGTCGTAATACTGCCCACCGTTGGTGTGAACAAGAATCAGCCCGCCGCCTGTACGCCTGAGCAGGCGCGGATTTCTGGGGTACAGTGTGTCGACAACGGTTGGACCACTGAACGTTGCTCCGGCATCAGTGGATCGAAAACAGTGCAGCCACGGCCATTGCGGGGATGATGCATAGTTTCCGGTTGCGAGTACAATGTGAACTGCATTCTCTTGTGCGAACACATCACCTGTGATCCGAGATCCTCTTGACGAGTCCGTCAAGTAAGTTTTTCGAGCCTGTAATGAATCGGCGGCTGAAAAGCTTGTATATACCAATCTGTAATCAAGGGGTCCTGTTGTTTCCGAAATAGTGTGTACTCGATCAGAAGAATCAATGAACATCGCCGCTTTTTCAAGATGGACTATGTAAATACCACCTGCCCCCGATAGAGATATCCAGGAAGGAGAGAAACTGTGGCCATGGTTGACGGATCTGGAAACTCGAAACGAATGATTCCTCACCATCTCATCCCAAAAGATTCTCCGTCCGTATGCAAAGAGACGGGAATTACTATCGAACCCGACAGCCTCGAAAGGGCCCATGCTCTCGCCCCACATACCGTTGCTCCACCCATAGTCTATTTTCGTGCATGCAAATGTTCGCCCATTATTGGTGGAATAGAAACAGAATAGCGTGTCAGATCTTTCGGGTACGATGGCTACTTCGCGCTGCGGGCCAACTGCAATTTCTATTGAAGCTGCCCATGAGTTTATCGTCGTGTTGTCAATCAGTCGCGGCGGAGTCCATGGCGATTGTGCAAAAGAAACATTGAGAAAGAACAGAACAAACAGAGTGGATTTCATGACACACCTCCGATGACGTGAGAACAGAGTTTGGTGTGAGATGGTGTTTGTGAACTGCAGCATCGAAACAATCATCGTTGTCCCATAATCGGACAACGTTCTCGATGTATCTGAATTCTTACTGAACCGCGCAGCAAACCCTCTGCAAACTGAACTGAATCTCCTCCAGATCGAGAAGAATATCTTTTTTCAGGACGGCGAGCTTTGCTTCAAAATCGGAAAAGAGGTTACTGTAGTACTTCATCCCCTCATGCAGATTCTGCTGATAGGAAACGAAATACTTCATCTGTTTCTCCGAGAGCGGTTTGGGTGCCTCAGCAATTTTCGTCTTCAGATAATCGACATACAGTTGCAGCTCTTTGACGAACATGTTGGGGCGTTCATCTTCGGCAAGGAGCACAAGTCTGCCGTAGATGTGATGCACCATTTCTTTTAATGATGCGGCCTTGTCGAAATACGCGATGTTCGGGCCGGGACACACGGAAACGCCCGGGCCTTCGACTTTCGTGCTCAAGTCATTGACAATGAGCGCCGAGGTGCCAAGTCCGACGCAAATGCAGGACTTGTCCGTGATTGCCTCAAATTCCTGCGCGTGTTCTTCAGCCACCAGATTCTTTCCTGCAAGTTCCTGGACTTTCAAATGCTGGTATTGCCGCGAGGCAACGCAGATTGGTTGTTCGGTAAACTCGGTATTGAGCGAGATGTACTTTTTCGGGCAGGAGCTTCCGGGGCGTCCTCTGTTGATCAGTTCCTGCTTTTCGATGTCTTTCGTGTTGTTCTTCAGGCTGTTGAA